>CAIMEK010000333.1 GCA_903839965.1 uncultured Acetobacteraceae bacterium
ACAAGCGCCAAACCCACCATCTTTCCGCCCTTGGCTCTCCGTCCTCCGCTCTCCGCGTCTCCCTCTCGCTTTCTGCCCCCCCAAGTGGCGGGGTCCAGGGGCCTCACGGCCCCTGGCGGGTCCAGGGCGGAGCCCTGGCCTTCCTACACCGCCAATGGTTTCACGCCCTCGGGGTCGAGTCGGTAGCCGCCGCCTTCGGTGACCAGCAGGCGGGCGTTCGAGGGGTCGGGTTCGATTTTCTGGCGCAGGCGGTAGATGTGGGTTTCCAGTGTGTGGGTGGTCACCGCCGAGTTGTAGCCCCAGACCTCGTTCAGCAGCACCTGGCGCGGCACCGGTTTGCTGCCGGCGCGGTAGAGGAACTTGAGGATGGCGGCTTCTTTTTCGGTAAGGCGGATGCGGCGGTTCTTGGCCGGGTCCTGCAGCAGTTTCGCCGCCGGGCGGAAGGTGTAGGGTCCGATGGTGAAGACCGCGTCCTCGCTGTTCTCGAAGATGCGCAGCTGGGCGCGCAGCCGGGCCAGCAGCTCGGCCATACGGAACGGTTTGGCGATGTAGTCGTTGGCGCCGGAGTCGAGGCCGCGCACCACGTCGGCTTCCTCGTCGGAGCCGGTGAGCATGATGATCGGCACCTTGATGCCGTTGCGTCGCAGTTTGGCGCACAGGTCGCGGCCGTCGCCGTCCGGCAGCGTGACGTCGAGGATGAGTGCGTCGAACCTGGATTCGCGCGCGGCGATCTTCGCCTCGGCTTCGCCGGCCGTTTCCGCGCCGGTGGCGGTGAATTCGCCATCGACGGCCAGTTGCTCGATCAGCATGGCGCGCAAGGTGGGGTCGTCGTCCACGATCAGGATGGGGCGCTCGCCCGTCATCGGCCGGTTTCCCTCTCGTCACACGGATTCTCCGGGGCCCGTTCCCCGGCTTCGAGCGTCGGCCCGTTTGGCCGCCACCGCGCGGAAACAATCTGCGGTTTCCACAACGGAGTCCGAACCGAACGCACGACGACAATGGCATACGGCCTTGTCGTTTCGCAAGTCGCGCACATTATCGTGAGACACTGCAGGTCGGTTCGTGCCGCGCCTCCATATGCTGTGCGGCCTCGTTCAAGCGCACGCAGCGGCAGGGGCGGACCTGCAATGCCGCCACAATTCTCGACCAGCCTCTCCCATTACGTTATCCGGTACCTGCATGACATCTACGCCGTTCCGCCATCAATCCCTGAACGCCAGCGCGCCGGCGTCCGCTCAAGCCGGCGTGGCCGGCCTGCCCGACCCGGCCGTATTGCGGCTGCGCGCGGTGCACCGGGCGGTGGCCGACCTGCGGCGCGGCACGCCAGTGCTGATGGAGGGCGCGCAGGACCTGGTTTTGCTGGCCGCCGAGTCGGCCGGGGCGCGAGGGCTGGAGGAACTTCGGTACGTGGCCGAGGGAGCGCCGGTACTGCTGTTGGCGCCGGCGCGCGCGGCAGCGCTGCTGCACGGCCCGGTGGTGCCGTTGCATTCGGTGTTTGCGCTGCGCCTGCCGGAGGCGCTGTTCGAGCCGCAATTCCTGCGCAGCCTGGCCGATCCGACGGTGGCGCAGTTGTTGCCGGCCGAGCCGGTGCTGGTGCCGGAGTTGCCGGAGCTGGCGCCGGCGGCGGTGGCGCTGGTGAAGTTGGCGCGGTTGCTGCCGGCGGTGCTGGCGGCGCCGTTGCGCGCCGATGGCGCGGCGCGCGCGGCCGCGTTGCGGCTGCTGTCCGTGGCGGCGGCCGATGTGCAGGCCTATCCGGCGTCGATGGCGGCGAAGCTGACGCGGGTGGCGGAGGCGAAGGTGCCGCTGGAGGGTGTGCGCGATGCGCGCATCGTGGCGTTCCGGGCGCCCGACGCGGGGGTGGAGCATCTGGCCATCCTGATCGGCAAGCCGGAGGAGGCGACCTCGCCGCTGGTGCGGCTGCATTCCGAATGCTTCACCGGCGATTTGCTGGGCAGCCTGCGCTGCGACTGCGGCCTGCAGTTGCGGGGCGCGATTCGCCGCATGGCGGAGGAGCGCGCCGGGGTGTTGCTGTATCTGGCGCAGGAAGGCCGCGGCATCGGGCTGGTGAACAAGCTGCGCGCCTATGCGCTGCAGGATCGCGGGCTCGACACGGTGGATGCCAACCGGGCCCTCGGCTGGGGGGCTGACGAGCGCAATTTCATGCTGGCCGCGACCATGCTGGAGGCGTTGGGCGTGCATCGCCTGCGGCTGCTGACGAACAACCCCGACAAGGTGTCGGCGCTGGTGGCCTGTGGGGTGGATGTGGCGCGGCGCGAGTCGCACACGTTCGCGCCGAACGGGGTGAACGATCAGTACCTGGCCACCAAGGTGGAGCGGTTCGGCCACTTGCCCGGCTGATATCGGACCGCCCCGCGCGGCGGCCGATGGCGGCACGGGGGTTGCAGGACCGGGGGGCATGTCGCACTCCGGGGCCCGCCATGAGCGTCGATCCTACCGCTGCTGCACCCTCGGCAGCCCTCGTGCCGCAACCCGTCGCAACGTCGGGCGTGGATTTCGAGTTCCGGCTGGCGAACCTGAACCCCCTGCAGTATTTGCCGATCATCGGCACGATTTACCGGGCAATCACCGGCGAGCACATCGATCCGGGCTGGCGGATTGGCGGCGCGGTGGTGACCGGCGCTCTGATCGGCGGCCCGGCGGGCATCGTGACCTCGCTGCTCGGGGTGGGGTTCGAAGAGTTGTTCCACCGGATCATCGGCGATGCCGAGCCGGCGGGGCCGACGCCGGACCCGGCGACGCGGCGGCAGGCGGTGGCGGCCTACGAGGCGACGGCTATGCTGGATTCGCAACCTTGGGTCGTGGCAGAGGGGTCGGGATGACCGAAGCGATCGTGCATGCGGACGGGCGGCTCGAACTGCATGGCCGGATCTGGCGCTGCGCCTTGGGGCGGGCGGGGGTGCGGGAGCGCAAGCAGGAGGGCGACGGGGCCACGCCGGCCGGCGTGCTGGCGCTGCGCCGGGTGCTCTACCGGGCCGATCGGGTGGCGAAACCGCGCGCCGCGGTGCCGCGCGAGCCGATCGGCGCGCAGGACGGCTGGTGCGACGACCCCTCGCACGCCGACTACAACCGCCAGGTGCGCCTGCCGCATCCAGGCCGGTGCGAGGAGCTGTGGCGGCGCGACGGGCTGTACGACGTGGTGGGCGTGCTGGGCTGGAACGACGCCCCGGTGGTCGGCGGCCGCGGCTCGGCAATTTTCCTGCACGTGGCGCGAGGGGATTACGCGCCCACCGAGGGCTGCGTGGCGCTGGTGCTGGCGGACCTGCTGGCGGTGCTGCAGGCCGGGGTGACCGGGCTGCGGGTGCTGGCGCTGCCCTGAGGGTTTACGGATCGCGGCTGAGGCCCCTCGCCGCCAGCGCGTTCAGGTAATCGTGCCAGATCCGCTCCTGGTCGCGGCCGAGGGTGTAGAGGTAGTCCCAGGAAAACAGGCCGGTATCGTGTCGGTCGTCGAAGGTGAGGCGCACCGCGTAGTTGCCGACCGGCTCGACGGCAACGATGCCGACATTGCGGCGGCCGGCGACCAGCTTGTGCTCGCCGGGGCCGTGCCCCTGGACCTCGGCGCTGGGGCTTTCGACGCGTAGCAGCTCGGCCGGGTAGGAGAACTGGCTGCCGTCGTCGAATTTGACCTCCAGGCGGCGCTCGGCCCGCTGCAGGCGGATTTCGGTGGGCGTGGGCATCAGATGTCGTCCAACGGGCGCGCCTCTTCGGGCAGCATGATGGGGATGCCGTCGCGGATCGGGTAGGCCAGGCCGGCGGCGGGGCTGATGAGCTCGTTGTTGACCCTGTCGTATTGCAGCGGCTGCTTGGTCACCGGGCAGACCAGGATTTCGAGCAGGCGCGGATCGACCGGGGCGTGCGGCGCGGGATCGGGGTGTTCGGCCATGGGCCTCTCCTCCTTCGCCTGTCAGCTGGCCCGGGAGCGGGGTGGCGCGGTGTCCGCTTCCGTGGCGTGGGCGTCGATGCGCAGCAGGGCAAGCAGGGTGGCGGCGCGATCGTCCGGGGTGGCGGCTTCCAGCAGCGCCTGCTTCTCGGCCGCCTCGAACGGGCAGGCCATGCAGAGCGTGGTGAGCAGGGTGTCGTCGGCCATGCTGTCGATGGCTTCCCAGTTCGCCTGGATGGCGCGATGGGCGAAGTAGGCGCGCAGCGCGGCTAGCAGGGCGGCGCGGTCGAAGCCGGCGACCGGGGCGGCCGGCTCGATGTCGGCGGCGAAGCGGGCGTAGTCGGCGCGCACGCGGCGGTAGCCGTGGAGGGGGGCAAGCTCCTCGGCGATGGCGAAGCGGATGATGCCGGTCAGCGTGATGAGGTAGCGCGTGTCCTCGGTTTCGCTGAACGAGGAAATGCGGCCAAGGCAGCCGATGCGGTAGAGCGCCGGGCCGGTGGCGATGGGCGGCGGCTGGGCGTCCGGCTGGATCATACCGATCAGCCGGCCGGCGGCCAGCGCGTCCTCGGTCATGGCGAGGTAGCGCGGCTCGAAGATGTTGAGCGGCAACTTGCCGCGCGGCAGCAGCAGCGCCCCCGTCAGCGGAAAGACCGGAAACGTTTCGGGCAGGTCCTCCGGGCGGGGGCGCAGATGGCCCATCTCAGCTGAACAGGATGGCGGAGAGCTTACGCCGGGCGGCCATGGTGGCGGGGTCGCTGAAGCCCCAGGCCTCGAAGAATTTCAGCAGCTGCAGGCGGGCCGCCTCCTCGTTCCAGGCGCGGTTGCGGCGGATGATGTCGAGCAGGGCGTCGGCGGCTTCCTCGCGGCGGTCCATGGCATTGAGCGCGGTGGCCAGGTCGTAGCGGGCCTGCAGGTCGGCGGGGTCGGCGGCGAGGCGCTGCTCGAAGGCGCCGAGTTGGTCGCGGGCACGGCGGCCCTCGGCGGCCAGGGTGAGGGCGCTGCGGGCGCCGGAGACCTCGGCGTGGTCGGTAATGGCGGCGGGCACCTTGGCGAGCGCCTGGATGGCCTGGTCTTCCTGGCCGGCGGCCATCAGCGCGCGGATGAGGCCGCCCCAGGCTTCCGGGTTTTCGGGCTCGTCGTGCAGCACGGCGGAAAACAGCTCGGCAGCTTCCTGGGGGTTGCCCTGCTCCAACGCCGCCTTGGCCTCGCCGAGCAGGTCGGCGGCGGGCATGGCGCCGCCGGCCACCTTGAGCAGGCCCTCGACGAAGCGCTTGATCTCGGATTCCGGCTGCGCACCCTGGAACAGGTCGGCGATCTGGCCCTGCCAGAAGCCGGCAACGGTGGGGACGGACTGCAAGGGCAGGCCGAGCTGGATGAGCTGCTGGACCAGGCCGCGGTTCTTGTCGATATCGATCTTGACCAGCTTGATGCGGCCGCCGGCGGCGCGGGTGATTTTTTCCAGCGTTGGGCTGAGCTGCTTGCAGGGGCCGCACCAGGTGGCCCAGAAATCGACCAGGACGGGGATGGCGCGGGAGGCCTCGACGACGTCCTGCATGAAGGTTTTCTGGTCGCCGTCGACAATCATGGCGGCGGCGGCGCCCTCGGCGGCGGCACCGCCGGCCTGCTTTTGCCCGATGATAAGGTCCATGTTGGCGCCTTTGATCCCGTGTCGCTGCGTTTGGATATAAATGGCACAACCGGGCCGGGGCACAACCCGGGCTTTGGGCAGGGGATTGGCGAAATCGGCGGGGGAACGCGGCGAAAGGGTAGCGGAGGGGGTGCGACCCCTTGCAATCGCTGTGCAACCCGCCTAGAAGGCGCGCCTCCGCGGCGCGGAGAGACGGAGCGCGGGCGTAGCTCAGGGGTAGAGCACAACCTTGCCAAGGTTGGGGTCGAGGGTTCGAATCCCTTCGCCCGCTCCAGATTCTCTCATGAAAATCAAGAAGTTAGAAGCGGTCCTTCGGGGCCGTTTTTGCTTACACGACTGTTTACAGTCGGCAATGTAAGCTCCTTGTAAGCAGGCGGTTGGAAAGCGCCGGATACGATGGCGCGGCCTCGGCGGTGTCGAGACAAGGGGCCGCCTCGTGTGCCGCCCGTCGCCCGCTACATCGTCGTGCAGAACGCGCCGCCTTCGCGGCAACATCGCTGGGGGTTTCTGGTCGCCTTGGGGCATGATCCGACCGCGTTGACCAGGTCGGCCGGTGATGCGCAGCCCATCTTGTGCAGGAGGTTGATCCGGTGGCCCTCGACGGCCTTGACGCTGAGGTTCAGATGCCGGGCGGCGACCTTGTTCGGCTGGCCGTGCAGCATGCACTGAAGCACCGCGCGCTCGCGCTCGGTCAAGGTATCCAGCTTGCCGCGGACGCTATCGCAGATCAGTTCGCACGCGAAGCCGGAGGCATCCTGGGAGATGAAATGCTGCACCAGCTGGAGCAGGATGGTATCGTTGACCGGTTTTTCCAGGAAGTCGTTCGCACCCTTGCGGATCGCGCGCATCGCCGTGCCGACATCGGCGTGGCCGCTGATCATGACCACCGGCACCGACCAGCCGAGTCGGCGGATGTGGTCCAGGACGTCGAGGCCATTGGTGCCGGGAAGGCGCACGTCGAGGATGATGCAGGCGGGGCGGCTGATCTCGCCGAGATCGAGGAAGGGCTGCGGGTGCTGGAACAGCTCGGCGTGCAGGCTGACCGAGCGGAGCAGTGCCGCGAGCGAGGCGTTCAGGCCGGGATCGTCGTCGATGATATAGACCGTGCCGTCACGCATGGGGCTGCGCCTCGACGCTGCGGCACGGCAGGCGGATGGTGAAACAGGCGCCGCGGCTTTCCGCGGGGAGCGCCTCGATCGAGCCTCCGAGCCGCTGCGCCAGCGTCCGGGCGATCGACAGGCCCAGACCCGAGCCGTTCTCCTTGGTGGTCACGAACGGCTCGAAGATCGTTTCGCCCAGATCCTGCGGCAGGCCGACCCCGGTATCGCGCACCGCGATGGCGGCCCAATTGTCGCCTTCAATGAAGGTGGTGATGGCGAGTTGACGCAGATGCAGCGGCTGGTCCTGCACCGCCTGGATGGCATTGGTCACCAGATTGAGCACGATCTGCTGGAGGATGATCTGGTCCGCCTGCACCGGCGGCAGATGGCTCGCCAGAGCCAGCTGCGCCGCGATGGAATACTCGCGCATCGTCGGCTCGGCGAAGCCGAGCACCACCTTGACTGCGGCGTTGACGTCCGCAAAATGCGCCGTCAGTGGCTTGCCGCGCAGGAATGAGCGTAGGCTCTTGATCACGTCACCCGCCCGCGCCGCCTCGGCGCCGATGTTCTGCAGCAGCTCGTCGAGCTCATCGACGCGAATGGCGCGCCCCTTGAGGGTATGGCGCGCCGCGCCGGCGAAGTTGACGATCGCCCCCAGCGGTTGATTGATCTCGTGCGCCAGCGCCATGGCCATTTCACCCAGAGCGGCGTGGCGATCGGCCCGCAGCAGTTGTTGCATCAGAACCTCGCTGGCGCGTTGGGCTTCGCACCAGAGCGTGTCGTCGATGAACATCACCGCTTCGAGCCCGGCATGGTCCTCGTTGTCGTGGCTGGGGGGCGGGGCGACGCCATCGATGCGAAACCGGTGCACCCGGAAACTCCGCCGCTCGTCGCCGTCGCACACCGCCTCGCCGGAAAACCCGTTTGCGTTGATGGCGGTCAGCAGGTCGATGCCCTTGGGCGAGGCGGCGATACGTTCCAGCACGTCCCTCAGCGCGGCGCCGATCACGTCGGCGGCATGCAAGCCGAACAAATCGAAAAAGGCATCATTGGCAAAGCTTATCGTGCCCCGACGGATCGTCACGACACCGTCGGGAAAATGAGAAAATACAAGGTCGGCGGGTTCGGGGGGGGGGGCATCGATTGATTTCAATTTGGTCGTTTGGAACCCCCCTGCGCTCCCCACGAGCGCCGTCATCGCCCTTTTCGCATCAACCGGACGGCAATTTTGTTGCCTATCTTACTGGTAACCATATTCAGTTAATCTTTATTCAGCCCCGTTGGGTGGTAAATTTTTGTTACAAACA
>CAIMEK010000334.1 GCA_903839965.1 uncultured Acetobacteraceae bacterium
ACCGCTTCCTGGTCGTCGGCCATGATGCCGATATGTCCGAGCCTGCCTTCCGGGCCGACAAAATCGGGATCGGCAATGAACTGCATGCCGCCGATGGTCCAGACTTGGCGCGGCTTGCCATCCACGCCACCGATCTCCCGGCGCGGTGTCATCCCTAGAACCTCACTGAAGAACCGTAGGTGCCAGTCGATTTCCTTTACGCGGATCGCAACGTGTTCGACATAAGTTAAGTTGGCTTGCGTCATGTGCGATTGCTTCCTCAGGCGTTACCAGGATGCCCAGTCATGGCGGGCTCGGCATGCTGCATGCTGACTACGCCATCTTTGCATTGAGTTCCAGAAGCAAGGTGTCAGCACGGGCCGGAATCAGTTGCGTGGCATCGGAACGCGCGCCTGCGCGGCCATGCGGGCGGGCGCAACGGCAGTGCCGAGGCCGACCCCCGTTACTCGGACCGGGAAGGCGCTCGCCATCACCGGCACGATCAGCGTCCGCTCCTAGCAGTCGCCGCGGCGTGGGGGTTTCCCGGTGACCCGATCCCCGGGCCGGCATACCGGGACAGCCGACGCGGTCCTGGCCTTGACCGCCTGCCTAATGAGGGCACCGCTCACGGTCGCGCAGTATCTTCGGCCGGGTCGGGTTGCGTTCGACTTCGTGGTCATGGGTGAGGCGTCGCAAATCAAGCCCGAGGACGCGGTCGGCACGATGCTGCGCGCCCGCCAGGCAGTCGTGGTCGGCGACCCGAAGCTGCTACCGCCAACTGGCTTTTTTGGACCGTGCGTTCGACGAGACCGACGCTGGGGAGGAGGAGGAACCGCTTCGTCGGCATGAAGAGCCACGGCGTCTACGAAACGCCCGGCGGCGCCATCCTCCTGCGGCGTACCGCAGCTTGGAGACGATCACGCTTGACCGTGAGGCGGCGCCCCTGAAGGATAGTCTCATGCCGCGCTACGCCGATGTGATTTATTATGGCTTCTGGTTCAGCCCGGAGCGGCGCATGCTGCAGGCGCCGCTCGATGAAAGGCAGAAATTGGTCACCGGCCGCGTTCGGCTGAAGCTATACAAGGGCAACGTGACCTGCGGCGGCCACGACAGCCTGCATAGCCTGTATTCCATGAAGCACGTCACGTTCGTGGAAGACCGGGGCGCCTACGACCAGTTCGACGCCGATGGCTTCATCAAGCTGAACGCGCTCCGGCTTCGCCTCGGTGCGATGGCCGGGCGCAAAGGAGGGAGTTTATAGCCATGACACTATCGATGTACCAGGCCTCGGTGCCGCTGTTCCGCACCCTGCTCGGCGCGCTCTCCGGCGTGCTGGACAAGGGGGCGGCGTTCGCCGAGGAGAAGAAGTTCGATCCCTCGGTGCTGGCCACGGCCCGGCTGGCGCCCGACATGTTCCCCCTGACCCGCCAGGTGCAGATCGCGACCGGGCACTCGGCCGCCTGTATCGCCCGGCTCGCCGGCGTCGACGTGCCGGAGTGGCCGAACACCGAGACGACCTTTGAGGAGATGAAGGCGCGCATTGCCAAGACGATCGCCTATTTCGACGGCTTCAAGCCGGCGCAGATCGACGGCAGCGAGGAGAAGGAGATCACCCTGAAGATGGGCGCCAGCAACGTGACGTTCACCGGCCAGCGCTACCTGATCGGCTTCGAGATTCCGAACGTCACCTTCCACTGCACGACCGCCTACAACATCCTGCGCCACAACGGCGTGGATGTCGGCAAGCGCGATTTCCTCGGCAATTACTGAGGCCGCTGCGTTCCGGCCCTCGCCGCGGGGGGGGCGGACGCCTTAGGGGTTCAGCCGCCCCAGCACGTAGCCGACAACCAGCGCCAGCAGGGCGATGGTCATCGGTTGCTCGCGGATTATCGACCTCGCCTGCCCGACCGCCTTCTGGACCTGGCCGTAACCCTGCTTCGCCAGCCCATGGGCGCGGGGCCCGGAATCCCCCATGGCGCTGCCGACCGATTCCTGCGTCCGGCCGGCCATGTCGCGTGCCGTGCTGCTGATCGTGTTGCTGTCCACCATGCCGCCTCCTCCATCGCTTGGGGTTATCCAGCCCCTTCGCTGCAGTGAGCGGGTCGTGGCTTTGGGGAATTTGGGAGCCGTTGAAGTTCTGCTGGGGGTGGAGGCTGTGTGGAAACGCATTTTCAGCGTCAGCCGGGTGCTGAGCTGCTGACACGGTAGGGCGACGGGTGGGATTGGTCCGGGCGCTCAGGCCCGGATGGCCTGCATCAACGGACCGATACCGATGATCGCGATGACCCGCTTCATGTTGTAGGCCAGCACCTGGAGGCTCATCTCGGTGCTGACCCGTTTAAGCGTTCTGGTCAGGAAGTGGGTCGCCCCCATCCACGCCTTGAGCGTGCCGAACGGGTGCTCGACGATCTGCCGCCGTAGCGCCATCGCCTGCGGCACCAGGTCGAGCCG
>CAIMEK010000335.1 GCA_903839965.1 uncultured Acetobacteraceae bacterium
CGCAGTGCGCCAAGCTGCGGAAGGCGCACGCCGATGGCCTGTCGTGCCCCGAGGTGGTTGCCGAGGGCGAGCACGAAGAGAATTACTGGTTCGAGATGGAATACGTCGCCGGCGAGAACCTCGGCCATGCCGTGGTGTCCGGCCGCGACATCGACTGGCGGAGCGTGGTGGCGCAGATCCTGGCGATGCTGGGCCGGTTTCGCGGCGCCATCGACGGCATCATCCCGGTTGCCTCGTTCACCCGCAAGCTGGAGGACATCACCCGCCGCTGCGCCGAAGGCACCGCGGTCCGCCCGTTGCTGGGGCAGGTGGAGCGGCTGGCGGCGGAACTCGGCGGCATGGACTGGGCGGCGTTGAGCAGCGGTCCCTGCCACGGCGACCTGACGCTGGAAAACGTGCTGATGCGCCAGGACGGCTCGCTGGTGTTCATCGACTTCGACGTGCCGGACCAGAGTTCGTGGGAACTCGACGTCGGCAAGCTGTACCAGGACGTCTACGGCCAGTGGTTCCTCCGCCGGCTGGCGATCGGCGACCCGGACAGCATCGACCTGTTGAATGCGCAACTGAACCTGGCCAAGACCAGCGCGGAGTTCGACGACGCCCTGCAGAACCTGGTGCCCGGCGGGCGGCGGCGGATTTGCCAGTTCGCCGCGTTCCATCTGGTGCGCACGCTGCCCTATGCCACCGAGCCCACGGTGCCGCGCTATGTGGTGCGGCGCATCGTGTCGCTGCTGGGCACCAAATAGCCGTGTGCTTGAAGCGCCGGCACCTCCCATGCTAGCGAGACGAGGCGTGAACGGGCGCCCGCTTCGCGATCCGGACGGTTCGGACCGGGGCCGGCGGCGGCCGTTGCGCGGAGTTCAGGCAATGAGCGGCAAGATCGTCATTACGGGTGCGGCGGGCTTCATCGGGTCGCAGCTGGCCTGGCGGCTGTATCGCGCCGGGCATGAGCTGGTCCTGATCGACGACCTCAGCTTCGGCTACGAGAGCAACCTGCTCATCGAGGGCAAGCCGTTCGCCGAGTTGCACAAGCTCGACATCCGCTCGCCCGAGCTGCATCGCGCCATCGAGAATGCGGACTGCGTGTTCCACCTGGCCGCGGTGTCCGCGCTGCCGGTCAACCAGAGTGAACCGGACCGGGCGATCGGCATCAATGTCGCGGGCACGGCGAACGTGCTGGAGGCCGCCCGGCGAGGCGGCGTGCGGCGCGTGGTGTTCGCCAGCACGTCGGCGATCTACGAGAACAATACCTCCTTCCCCTGCCGCGAGGACGACCCGGTGTCGCCGGCGCTGATATATTCGTTGTCGAAATGGCAGGCGGAGCGTCTGTGCGCTGCCTTCGGCAAAGTGTATGGGCTGGAAGTGGCGGTCACGCGCTACTACAACGTTTATGGCCCGCACCAGGACATCCGCCGCAAGTCGCCGCCGTTCGTCGGCTACGTCATCCGCGAACTGCTGCAGGGGCGTGCGCCGGTGCTGCACAGCAACGGCGAGCAGCGGCGGGACTATGTGTATCTGGAGGACGTCAACGACATCAACATCGCCTGCATGACGCATCCGGATGCGGTGGGCGGGATTTTCAACGTCGCCTCCGGCCAGGCTTATTCGGTGAACGAGATTTATGACCTGATCGCCGGCATCGTCGGCACCGCCATCCGCCCCGAATTCCGTCCGGCGGCGCGGTTCTGGGAGAAGTATCCGTCGCTATTCGAGGGCCGCAAGCCGATGGACCCGCACATCCTGGAGAAGGAAGTGGACAAGTTCACCCTCGGCGCCACGGAGCGTGCCGAGCGGGTGCTGGGCTGGAAGGCGCGCGTGCCGATCGCGGACGGGTTGCGCGCGGCGGTGGACTACACGCGGCATTTGCTGGCGGGGCAGGGGGCGGCGACGACGAAGAACGCTATGGCATAACAAATGCCTTTGCTGGCACTGTAAGTTCCCATGGAACAATCCCCCGCCGACGAAGCCGCCTCGGCATCGGGCCGACCGCACATCGTTTTCTGCATTTCCGGGCAGATCCGCGATGAGCACGTGGCGTTCCCGGCGATCGCGAAGCTTGCGTTCGAACTCGATGCGACCGTCATTTTGAGCGTCTGGCGACGGCGGGGAACCAAGACCGGCGGGATCATCAACCAGTACCAGGCGGACCGGATGTTCGGCCAGGAATTCACCGCGGCGCTGCCGGGCTCGCTGCTCAACAACAGGGCATTCGACACGGCGATACCGGGCTTCGAGGAGCAACAGGCGCGGTTGGCATCGCCGGTCGAGGAGCAAGAGTTGCGGGCGTGGTTTCCCGCCGCGGTGATCGATATCGAAGATGAAATCCTCGATTTGAGTTTCAACGATGAGAATGTTCCCGACAAGAACAGCAAGCGCATGCTGTACAAGATCTGGCGCTGCAATGAAATCAAGAGCCTGATCGAACGGCAGCGCGGCCGCCGGTTCGACCTGGTGGTCCGGTTCCGACCGGACGTGATTCCCGCACTCGATGATTTCCGGGTGGCGGCGATCCTTTCGGACCACCCGGACGAGACCATTTACATTCCGGGCTATGACGAAACCCGCTTCTGGGCCGACGATATCCTGGCGGTGTCATCGTCGGAAATTGCCGACTGCTACGCATCGCTGTTCGGCAGGACGGTGCTGTCCGGAATGCCGCCGTGGACCATCAGCCATAACGAAATCGCCGGGCATCTTATCAAGCGCGGCATCACCATCCGGCCGATCGCGATCCAGCACGGGATCATCGAGGATTTCGCGGCGCGCCAACCGGTGAACCGCGCCTTGTTCCTCAAGTGCCTCTCCGACCGGCGCTTTAACGGCGAGTTTTTTCCGCGGCCCACCACCTGGCCGGCGGTGCACGCCATCGCAACGGCCGCCGACATGGTGGCGGGGAATGCGCCGCATGCGGCGATCGCCGGACAATTGGCGCAAATAGACCTGTTGCAGGAGGACGTTGAGTTCCTTGCCAGGGTTTGCGAGCTGTTTTCCATTTCGTGCGAGCGGGCGGAAGATCAGCGGTCGTTTTATGTATCGCTGCTGGTCGGCAGCATCGCGGAGATGCAGCTCGCCGATGCGGATTGCCTCGCCACGCCGCGGATGCAGGGCAGGCTCGAAAAACTGACCCGAACCGCCGCCGCCCTCGGCCTGGACCCCATCGCCAGCCCGGCGGCGTTGCAGACGGCGTTGGAGGCCCAGCCAGACTCCGAAGTTGCGGACACCATGGCAATGGCCTTGCGGTCGTTTTTGCCGGAAAATGATGTTGCCCGGCATATGGAAAATATTTGCGCGGCTGCCGCGCATGTACCGGAAGATCCCATTAAAACCTGGGTGAAGTTCGCTCAACAGGGAGATTTCGAAGGGGCCCGCGCGGTTGCGGAAGATTTAATCGAACGACGGCGGAACGACTGGCTCGGCCACGACCTGCTAGGCCATGTTTTCTCCAGTACAGGCCGAATTGAGGAAGCGCTCGTTTGTGCGCGGAGGGCGCTCTCGCTTGAAGAGGGCAATGGCGGCCTGGTGGCGCGCGTCGGCTCGGTGCTCATGCTGCTCGGGAGATATGAAGAGGCGCTCCCCTACTTCTCGCGATCGACCATCCTTTGGAACGACGTGCGCCCCTGGCTTTGGTACGCAGACTGTCTGCTTCGTGTTGGCCGAACAGGTGATGCACAACGCGTCGTGGCAGATGCGACTGCGCGATTCGGAGAGGTTACCGAACTGTCGGCGCTGGCGGCCGAAATGAGTGCCTAGGCATATCACTCGATCGCATCTGAACTGCGCCGGGTTCACGCCGGCTCGATAGCGGTATCCAACCCACTGTAATCCGGCGCCCCGACCTGGCGGACGAACAACGCCGGATCATCGGCGACGGCGAACCCAAGCCGGGGATAGAGATCGGCAACCACGCCGTTGCGCGCCGTTTGGCGGTACTCGCCGACCAGCCGCGCGGCGCCGCGTTCGGCGGCCATCGCCAGCAGGCCGCGCAGCATGAACTGCTCGGCCGAACGCGAAAAAATGCGGCAGCTCATGAGCCACGAGTCGATGCGCAGCGCATCGCCCTCCAGCAGCGCGACCAATGTCGAGGTAAGGCCGTGGTCGCCGAACCGGTCGGCCAACTGGAACGCCAGCACCACCGCGTCGTCGCGCGCCAGGAACGCACGCAACTGGGCCTCGGTGTAGCGGCGCGTGGTAAGGTTGAACTGGTTGGTCTTCATCTCAAGCTGCGCCACCCGCGCCATGTCGGCCTCCTCGGGGCGCCACAGCCGGCCGGTCATGCGCAACCCGCGCAGGTAGGCCGCCACGTCCGGCGCGCCGGCCGCTGCCTCCAGCGCCCGGGCGCGCGCCGCATACATGGTGCCGCGGCCAAGGTCCTCCTGGGTGTAGAGCGACAGGTCGAGCCAGTGGCTGGCGTCCAGCAGGTCGATGAACCGGGTTGGGTCGGTGCCCAGTTCCACCACCGCCACTTCCGGCAGTTCGCGGCGCACCAGGTCGCATTCGGCCGGGTTGTCATCGCAGAACACCAGGCTGTCGAGGCCGACATTGAGGCCGCGGACGATGTTGCGCAGCCCCTGCACCTTGTCGCCCCAGGAACATTCGAAGGCGCTGAAGTCGGCGCGCTTCAGCACGCTGGCGGGGTGTTCGAAGCCGGTGGCGGCGATCGCCGGATCGTTCTTGCTGCACACCGCCAGCACGATGCCGCGATCCTGCATCGCGCGCACATAGCGTTGCCACTCGGCGAACGCGCCGCCGGCCGGCGTGTCGCCGCCGAGCCGGATGCCCTCCACTCCGTCGTCGCCGATGACGCCGCCCCACAGCGTGTTGTCCAGGTCCAGCGCCAGCACTTTCTTGGCCCGTCCGCAGGCCAGTCGCCAGGCGGCGCGCAACGCCGGCAGGTAGTGCGGCAGATGGCGCCCCTCCATACCCAACCTGGCGGTGTGGAAGAACCGCTCCGGCGCGAAGGCGCGGCTGCCCACCTCGTTGGCCAGCCGCTCCATGTCCACCCAGGCCACCTTGCCGCGGGCGGCCGCCAGCAGCCCGTCGTTGATGGCGCGCACCTGATTGAGCGGCGAGGCCGGGGCCAGCCGCTCGGCCACGCCGCCCCAGGCGCGCGGCGGCGGGGTCAGCGTGTGCTGGATGACGCGGCAACCCAGCTTGTCCAGGCACGCCCACAAATGGCGGAACAAATCGACCTTGCTGCCCGTGGCCTGCGCGGCGGCCTCGGCATCGGCGCCGATCGGCAGATCGTCGACCACGTCGCGCCAGTCCGGCGCCAGCAGCACCAGTTCGGGGCCGAACCTGTGCAGGCCGGAGCTTGGGTCCAGCACTTCCTGCACGTAGGAGCCGTATGGCGCCTGGTAGATCTCCGCCAGCACGCCTTCCAGCGCCGCCGCCACCGCGACGGCGCGAGAGAGAAAATCCGTGGTCAGCGAGCCGAGCACGGCGATGCGCTGGCGGGGGGTGGTGACGGGTGCCGGCCCGGCGGCGATGGCGGCAATGCGCTCGCCGGCCTCGAAGATGTCGGCCTGTCCCGGCGACGTGGCGGCCAAGCGTGCGCGGATTTCGTCCAGGGCGGACGGTGCGTCTGCGGCAGGGCGGTCGAGCATGGCGAATTCCTCAAACGACGCACGTCATCGTATCACGCGGGCACGCGAAACTCTTCCCCGCTGACCGGGCGTTCAATGCGTTGGCCCGCAGCGACATTCCCTGTAGGTTTGCGCGTCGACAGGAGTTTCCGCCATGCCGCATAGCCATGTGTCCAGCCGCGTTGCCCGCGCCCGCATTCTTCGGAGCTGACCGATGTTCGAGCAGAACCAAGCGGTGATCGGTTGCGCTGAGCAGATTGCGGCCACTGGCACGGTCAAGGAGGTCCTCGCCGAGCTGAGAAAGCTTTGCCTGATCGACTTCGGCTACCTGTTCATTTCCCTACCGAACGCAAACTGGCCCAACCTGAGTCGCGTGCTGCCGCAGATGGCCGCCGACGATGTACAGAAGAGCTGGGCCGGGGAATGCGGGCCGCGCCTGTTACTTTCGACGGCGCACTTCATGGAAATCGTGCATCGCCATTTCGTCGAAATCCGCCACCGCACCATTAGCCGAGCGAAAGTGCTCGATTATGGTTGCGGCTACGGACGGGTCATCCGGTTGCTGTATTACTTCACCGATCCGGAAAACATTTTTGGTCTCGACCCCTGGGACAAGTCGATCGAGATCTGTCAACAGGACAGGCTGCTCGGCTCGTTCCAGCAAATCGACTACCTGCCCACGCACCTGCCCGTTCCGGAGAACCATTTCGATCTCATATGCAGCTATTCGGTGTTCAGCCACACGTCCATGAAGGTCACGCTGCAGGCCCTGCGCACCTTGCGCCGCTACGTCGCGCCCTCCGGCATGCTGGTGCTGACGACCCGCCCGACCGAGTTCTGGAGGATCGATTCCTACAAGGATCGGCCCGGCTTCGACCTTGAGCGCCAACTCGCCGAGCACCGCGGAACCGGCTACTCGTTCCTGCCGTCCGGCTGGAACCTCCCGGCTGACGGCGAGAGCATCTTTGGCGACACCTCGATCGATCCCGATTGGTTCGTTCGCAATTTCCCTGAATGGACGCTGCATGCATACGACCGGGGCATGGACAACTACCAGGTCATCCTGTTCCTGACGCCGACCTGAGTACGCAGCGCTTAACCGCCCGGCGTATCGCCGTCCTTGCGCACCTGGCGCACGACGCCTTCAAGCCTGGTGAGGGCGATCTCGATGTCTTGCGTATAGAAGCATATCAGGTTGTCCTTGATCTGGCTGTCCGGCCAGTCCCACCAGGCCAGAGCCAGCAGACGCCTGATCGTACGTTCCTGGAACCGGTACTTGATGACCCGGCTGGGGGTTCCGCCCACCACCGCGTAGGGCGGGACGTCATGCGTGACCACGCTACGGGCGCCGATGACCGCCCCGTGACCAATATGGATGCCAGCCATGATGATCACATCCACGCCGATCCAGACATCCGAGCCGATGCACACCGCGAGGTCGCCCTGGCTGGCTCGGCTCGCCTCGCCGCCAGAGGGAATGCCGAACACCATCGACAACGGGAAAGTCGTAATGAAATCGGTGTAATGGCGCGACGCGACGCCGATGTAGATCTGGCAGCCCGGCCCGATCGAGCAGAACCCGCCGATCGTAAGCTGCGCCTTCTGGTCGTTCGGGGCATAGTGGATCTTTGGCGACCCGTACGAATAACGGCCGACCGACAACTGCACCCCGGCCGCGCGCAGTGGCAGGAGACGTTCGGCGGTATCGTCGGGAAGCGGCTTGCCCAGCCGCTCCTGTGTCGGGTCATGCGGATCGGCGGCGGGCATCGTCGTTGTCATGGCGATTGTTCCGATTGACAAAAAGGGCCGTAGCCGCGACGTGTGGCCGGCCGGTCCCGGAGGCATAGCAGACGCGGGAGTGGGGCGCCGTGATCTTCGACCATATCGGACTGTTCGTGCGCGAACTCGCTGGCGGGCGGCAGCATCTGTCTGCCATGCTTCCGATCGTCGGCTGGAGCGAACCGGTCGACGACCCGGTGATCAATGTCTGCATCCAGTTCGGCACGGACGCATCGGGCATACGCTACGAACTGGTCGCGCCACTCGGCCCGGATGGCCCGGTGGATCTGGCGCTGGCGACGGGAAGGAACCTGCTCAACCATGTCGCCTACCGGGTCGCCGAACTTGATGCAGAGGTCAGCCGGCTGCGCCGGCAACGATGCATTCCCACCGGCCCGGCGCGCCCGGCAGCGGCCTTCGGTGGACGGCGAGTCGTGTTCCTGCTCACACCGCTGCATTTCATTCTCGAGCTCATCGAGGAGCCGGGATGACTGGGGCAAGGGCAGCCCCGCGTTATGCATGGCCCAGCATGGCCGCAACTGCCCGGTCGAGCGTTTCGAGCGGAACCTCGAACGGGGTATCCGGCATCGGCAACGTGCCGGGTGCGGCCCGGTCGGTGCCGACCAGGAAGCCGTATTGCAGCCCTGCGCTCGATGCCAGCGACCAGTAGAGCGGCTGCACGGCGGCTGGAGGGAAGAGTTCCATGACCCGCGCCCCTGGCCCGGCGAACAGGGAATACGCCAGCAACGGGCAGTGCTGGCCGACGATGAGTCGGGCGCCTGAAATCGCGCGAATGCGTTCGGGCATCGACAGTTCATGCAGCGACAGCACCACGAAGCCGTTGCCGGCAAGACGGTCCGCCACCGCTTCGAAGTTCACGATGCGCTGCATGGCCGCTGCTGGCCGAAGCAGCACGCGCTCCGCGGCAGCAGGCGCACCCTTCGACCGGACGAGACCGGCGATGAAGGAAGCCGCCTGGCGGCAGAACGGGGGCATGCGCCAGAGGTCGAGCGCGCCGGTCACCCAAAGGTCCCTGCATGCCAGCACTTCTCCGCCACCCAACTCGGTGACGACGTCCGGTGGGATACTCAGCAGATCGAGGGTCTGCTGCTGGCCTGAGCCGGCCGGCAGGGCCGGCAGCAGCAGCTTCAGATTCGGCTGCATCTCTACCAGCCGCAGGTAAGCAACCAGACGTGGCAGCGAACCGATCAGCCAGTGCGCCTCGTCGCGCCAGCCGCCGCTGAAACCGCAGAAATGCGGCTCCGGCAACCAGCGTGGTGCCAACGCGATCTGTGGCTGCAGTTCCAGGTAGTCGGCCCCCACCGCGGCGATCGCCGGCGACTCCTCCCCGACCCACAGTTCACGGAAGGTATCGCCCAGCACCTTGCCGCGATGCACAACCGCCCCGCAGCCGCCAATGACGGCAGCCTCGCCCAAGGATGCGACGAAGGTTTCGGAGGCGTCGTAGGCCGCGAATTCGGGGTCGGAAAAGCAGGTGCCGTACGGCGCAATAGCGGCATCGATCGGGGTGGCGAAATAAGGCAGCGCCCGTCCCAGCCGCACCGGTGCGGCGAGGTTGGCAACTTCCTTCACCTGTCGCCGGTCCCGCAATGTCACGAGATAGTCGCCGGCGGACAGCCTGTGGCCGGGCAGCACGGCCACGGGCTCGGCGGGGGACGATAACGGCGCTGTCTCGATCCCCGGCACATACGTCAGGTACCAGTCGATCCACTGGTCGAACGTGCGCCGCTCGGCCAGCCACGCATAGGTCAGGTCGCGGCGCCACCAGCGCAGCCCGAAATGCTCGGCCACCGCCGGATGGATCGGCGCTTCCTCGCCGCCGAACACGTTGCTCCCGTCGGCCCAGGCACGCGCACCCACCACCAGCCGATCGTAGGGAAGCTGGATCAGGTCGCGCAGCACCGGCACGGCGAACAACTGGGCGAGCACAAAGAACATCAGCTCGCCGGTCGGGTGGTTGTGCGTGTAGTACAGCCGCTTGTCGCGGAAATGCGACATCACGTAGCCGGCCACCCGCACGTCGCAGCCCTGCTCGCGGGCAAAGCAGTTGCGCACCTCCAGCTCGTGGCTGCGCGCCAGATTGGCCACGCTGCGCAGGTCGGTGGCATCGTAGGCGGCACGGCGCGCGGCCGGATCGGCCACGGTCTCGATCACCCTCAGCGCCAGCCGGTCGCCCATGCCGAACGGAATGCGCCCATACGGCGCCCCCGGCTCCGGCACGTTGCGCGGGTCCTCGGCCATCAGCGGCCAGAGACTATTGAAGTGCAGCGTCGGCACCGTCACCCTGGCGCAGCTCTCCGGCAGCAGCGCCCGCTCCTCGGCGCTGAGCGTACCAGCCCCCTGCCAGGGCGCCGCCTCCTCGATCAGAATGCCGCAGCGCCGCAACATCTCGGCCGGCACCGCCGCGCGGCCGCCGGGCAGGATTTGCGACAAGTAGAGTTCGGCCCGTTCGTCCAGGCCCGGGATGGTGCGGCAATGATTGAGAATCGCTTCGATGATGCAGCTGCCGGCGCCGATAACCAGCACGCGGCTCATGCGGCGTCCCGCTCGATCAGCGCCATCAGGTCGGCGACATTGGTGAGTTTGGCAATCGCATCCAGGTCGAACTCGATGCCGAAAGCCTGCTCCGCCCCGCTGATGAAAATCAGGTGCCGCAGCGAATCCCATTTGGGGATGTCGGCCGCCACGGTGGTGGCCTGCAACTGCTCCGGCCTGATGCCGAAGGTCTCGGCGCCAAGCTGCTGCAACTTCGTCAGGATTTCGGCTCGGGTCATGTTCGCTCGCGGCTCACCCGGGGTCACGCGCCCCCGGCAGCGAACCTAGCGTTTCCATGAGCGGCTTGAAAGCACCGCCATAGGCCTACCGCGTCGGCCGCGGCGGGTCCTGCGTGTAGTCGTAGAACCCCCGCCCCGTCTTGCGCCCCAGCCACCCCGCCTCGACATACTTCACCAACAGCGGGCACGGCCGGTACTTGCTGTCCGACAACCCCTCGTACAGCACCTGCATGATGCTCAGCGCGGTATCGAGCCCGATGAAATCGGCCAGCTCCAGCGGGCCCATCGGGTGGTTGGCGCCCAGCCGCAGGGCGTTGTCGATCGCCGCAACCGACCCCACCCCCTCGTACAGCGCATACACCGCCTCGTTGATCATCGGCACCAGGATGCGGTTGACGATGAAGGCCGGGAAATCCTCCGCCACCGCCGTCGTCTTGCCGAGTCGGTGCGCCAGCGCCATGGTCGCCTGGAAGGTCGCCTCGTCGGTGGCGATGCCGCGGATGATCTCCACCAGCTGCATCACCGGCACCGGATTCATGAAGTGCATGCCGATGAACTTCTCGGGCCGGTCGGTGGCGGCGCCGAGCCGGGTGATCGAGATCGACGAGGTGTTCGAGGCCAGCAGGCACGACGGCTTCAGGTGGGGGATCAACGCCCGGTAGACCGCCTTCTTCACCGCCTCCTTCTCGGTCGTCGCCTCGATCACCAGGTCGCAGGCGCCGAAGGCGGCATGCTCGGTGGTGGTTTTCACCCGCGCCAGCGCCGCCGCCTTGTCCGCCTCGGTAATCAGGTCGCGGCGCAACTGGCGGTCCATGTTGCGGGCCATGGTGGCCATCGCGCGGTCGAGCGCGGCACGCTCCACATCCAGCAGCACCACCGGCAGGCCGGCCAGCGCGCAGACATGGGAAATCCCGTTGCCCATCTGGCCGGCCCCGACCACGCCGACGCAGGCGATCACCGGGGTTTCCAGGGGGGTGCCCGCGGGGGAGACAGCGACGTCGCCGTTCATTCAGGAGCGCTCCAGTTCGGCCGCCAGTTCCGGCAGCGCGGTGAACAGATCGGCCACCAGCCCGTAGTCGGCCACCTGGAAGATCGGTGCCTCTTCGTCCTTGTTGATGGCCACGATCACGCGGCTGTCCTTCATGCCGGCAAGGTGCTGGATGGCCCCGGAAATCCCCACCGCGACATACAGCTCCGGCGCGACGATCTTGCCGGTCTGCCCGACCTGGTGGTCGTTGGCCACGAACCCGGCGTCCACCGCGGCCCGCGAGGCGCCGATGGCCGCCCCGAGCCGGTCGGCGAGCGGTTCGAGCAGCCTGGTGAAATTCTCCCCGCTCTGCATGCCGCGCCCGCCCGAAACCACCACCCGCGCGGCGGTCAGTTCGGGCCGCTCGCTGCTGGAAAGCTCGGCCGAGACGAACCGGCCCGGGCTCGGCACGTCGCCGGTGGCCACGGCCTTCACCGGCGCCGCGCCGCCCTCGGCCGCGACCGGGTCGAAACTCGCCGCCCGGATGGTGAGCACCGGCCTGGCATCCGCGGTCTGCACCGTGGCCAGCGCATTGCCGGCATAGATCGGCCGCACGAAGGTGTCCGGGCCGACGATCGCCGCCACTTCGCTGACGATCTGCACGTCGAGCAGGGCGGCAACCCGAGGCATCACGTTCTTACCCTCGGTGCTCGCCGCCGCCATCAGGTGGCTATAGGCCGGCGCCAGCGACACCAGCAGGGCGGCCAGCGGTTCGGCCAGCACGTGGTCGAACACCGCGGCGTCGGCCACCAGCACGCGGGCGACCCCCGGCAGCTTCGCCGCCGCCGCCCCCGCCGCGGCAATGCCGTGCCCCACCACCAGCACATGCACTTCGCCCAGCGCCTGCGCGGCGGCCACCGCGGAGCGCGAGGGCTGCTTGATGGCGAACCCGTCGTGATCGAGCAGAACCAGGCAGGTCATGGTCAGATCACCTTCGCTTCGGTGCGCAGCTTGGCCACCAGTTCGGCCACCGAACCCACCTTCCGGCCGGCCTGCCGCCTGGGTGGGTCGACCACCTTCAGCACCGTCAGCCGCGGCGCCGGGTCGACGCCGAGATCGGCCGGCGTGAGCGTGTCGATCGGCTTCTTCCGCGCCCGCATGATGTTGGGCAGGCTGGCATAGCGCGGCTCGTTCAGCCTGAGGTCGGTGGTGACCACCGCCGGCAGCGGCAGCGCCACCGTCTCCATGCCGCCGTCCACCTCGCGGGTAACGGTGACGCCGCCGCCCTCCACCAGCAGCTTGCTGGCATAGGTGGCCTGCGGCCAGCCCAGCAGGGCCGCCAGCATCTGGCCGGTGGCGCCCATGTCGTCGTCGATCGCCTGCTTGCCCGCGATCACCAGGTCGGGCTGCTCGCGCCCGACCACCGCCGCCAGCAGCTTGGCCACCGCCAGCGGCTCCAGATCGACATCGGTCTGCACCAGGATGCCGCGGTCCGCGCCCAGCGCGAGCGCGGTGCGGATAGTCTCCGCACAGGCGGCGATCCCGAGCGACACCGCCACCACCTCGGTGGCGATGCCCTTCTCCTTCAGGCGCACCGCCTCCTCGACCGCGATCTCGTCGAACGGGTTCATCGACATCTTCACCCCGGCGGTCTCCACGCCGGTGCCGTCCGACTTCACCCGGACCTTGATGTTGTAGTCGACCACCCGCTTCACGGGGACGAGGATCTTCATGGCGTAACGCCGCTTCCTGAGAGTGCCGGATTCGCTCCGGGATGGGGTTCCCGGCAGCGGGAACACCCCTGGCCGGGCACGCCCGACCCAGGACCGCGCCCGCTTCTTCGCACCTGCAATATAACAGCCGGACCTTAGTTTCCGCCTCGCATGGATGTCAAACGCCGCGAGCGGATTACGCCCGGAGCAGCAGCATCGCCAGGGCGAACAACACCAGCGCGACGGCCTGCAGCAGCACCCGCCAGCGCATCAGGCGATTCGACCGCGCCGGGTCGCCGCCGCCGCGCACCAGGCCGATCATGCCGGCGGCCAACACCCCCAGCACCCCCAGCATCGCCAGCCCGAGCAAAACCATCAGCACGGTACGCATGGCGCAATTCCTACAGCCCCGGCCGGCGGCGGTAAACCGGCGGCGCCCGGTTGACATCGGCCGCCCCGGCATGGTCCGCCTGCGCACATGATCCGCTTGCTGCTTGCCCTGACGCTGTCGCTCGGCTGCCTGCTCGGCGGCGCCGCGGCCCAGACCCCGCCCCCTCCTGCGCCGGCCGCACCGGCGGCGCCGCGCCCGCCCGCGCCACCGCCGCCGCTCACTCGCGCCCAGGCG
>CAIMEK010000336.1 GCA_903839965.1 uncultured Acetobacteraceae bacterium
CAGCTTCCTCGAACCGTTGTCGCTGCTCGTGTCGGTACTGCTGCTGGCCCGCTGCGGGTGGTGTTGGCGGCAGGGGCGGCGGATGCCGGCCGGCCTGGCGGCAGGACACGTCGCGGGAACGGCGTTCCTGCTGGCCGCGCCGGGCAATTTCGTCCGCGCCGCGACCCTGGCCGCCAGCCCGCCGCTGGACCGCGTGGCGGGCGTCGTCGGCAACCTGGGCAGCCTGTTCGATCCCTGGTGGATCCCGGCCGTCGCCATCGTGGCGCTGGCCGGCGCGGGGCCGGTGCGAGAGAGGCTGCGGGCCGGCCGCGGCTGGGTGTTCGCGACCCTCGCCCTTGCCTATATGGCTGTGCTGCTGGGGGTGCCGCGCACAGCGCTGGCGGCGCGGGTGTCGTTCCCCGCCGGCGTGTTCTTCGTCGGTTATTTCGCCGCGGCATTCCTGCGCCGGCCGGTAACGACGCGGCGCGAGCGGATGACGGCGCTCCTGCTGCTGGCCGCGCTCGGCGCCTACCTCGCCGTGGTGGTTCCCGACCTGGCCGGGCTGGCGCAAATCGACCGGCGCTGGGCCGCCGATCCGCAACTGCGCCAGGGGCCCGCGACCGATGCCGTGCTGCCGCTGGTGCGGGTGAAGGGACGCCTGTTCCAGGCCCGCAAGCACGTGTTCTTCGCCGGCATCACGCCGGATGCGACCCACGTGTTCAACCGCTGCTACGCCGACGCCATGCGCGTGCGCTCAGTCGTCGGCCGCTGACCCGTCAGTCGAAATCCTCCGCCAGCGCCGCCCGCACCGGCTCCGGCAGCACCGCCATGTGGCTGTAGCCCGGGTGCGACAGCCCCACCACAACGCGCGTGCCGGGGGCACGGAAAGCCGCGATCTGCGCCGCGGTGAACGGGAAGTGGACGAACTGCACCGAGCTTGCCTTGCCTGCTTCGGTGGTGCGGTCCTGGTCGGTTTCCGGCGTGCCGCGCACGATCTCGCCGGCCACGTCCAGCAACGCCGTCTGCTCGATGCCGCCCAGCGTGCCGAGCACCCGCTTGCGCCGCTCCGGGTCCTCGATCTCGATCATGAAGGTGGCGACCAGTTCGCGCCCGTTCGGCACCAGTGGATTGTAGGCCGCCAGCTCGTCGGGCAGTTGCGCCGCGCCGCCGCGCTCGATGTGCAGCATTTCCTGCACCTGCAGCCACAGCGTCTGCCAGCTCTCGAAGGTGAAGGTCACGCAGGGCCCGACCTCCAGCCGGCGCAGCCGCTTGACGGCGCCGATGCGTCGCCGCCACTCCGTGCGTTGGGCGGCGTAGTCCGCGAATGGCAGGATGTCGTCGGCGGTGATGGCGCGCTTGGCCGGCATGGTGCCCTCCTCGGGTCAGGCTGCTATCCCATACGCGCGGGCGAGCAACTGGATCGGATGGGTCAGCAGCTCGGGATGCTTCTCCCCGCCCTGGCGTTCGACGCCCTGCAGGATATGGGTTCCCGCCAGCGGGCATTCCGAGGTGATGATGTCGCGCTCGGCGGCCTGGCGCGCGACCGGCCGGCCCACCTTCAGCGCCACCGGGAAGTTCTCGGTCCGGAAGCCCCAGGCCCCGCCATGGCCGGAGCAGCGCTCGATCACCTGCACGTCGGGCTCCGGCAGCAGGGCCAGCATTTCCGCCGCCTTCTGCCCCATGTTCTGCGCCCGCGCGTGGCAGGCGATGTGCACCGCGATGCTGCCCTCGAGCTTGCGCATGCCGGGCGCCATGCCCTCCTTGCGGGCGATGTCCACCACATACTCGCTGAGGTCGTAGGTCGCCGCCGCCAGCCGCTTCACCGCGGCATCGTCGGGCAGGATCAGCGGCCACTCGAATTTCAGCATCAGCGCGCAGGACGGCACCAGGGCGATGACGTCGTAGCCGCGCGCGATCCAGTCGGCAAAGGCCGCCGACACCGTGCGGGCGGCCTCCGCCACTTCGGCGATGCGGCCCTGTTCCAGCAACGGCATGCCGCAGCAGCCCGGATAGACCACCTCGGTCTCCACCCCGTTGCGCGCCAGCACGGCGCGCGCGGCCATGCCCACGCCGGGCTCGTTCCAGGTGACGAAGCAGGTGGAATACAGCACCGCCTTGCGCCCGAAGGCGGGCGCGGCGCGGTTCAGTTCCGGCGCCTTCGCGGCCAGCGCGTTGAAGCTCTTCGGCGCGTAGCGCGGCAACGCGGCCGCGTGGTGCAGCCCGGCATGGCGCTCCATCGCCGCCCGCACGCGGGTGTTCGCGGTGTCGGTGGCCCAGTTCACCACCCCGGCCGCCAGCCCGGCGAGGCGGCCGTTGCGGTCGGTGCGCGCCATTTCGCGCTCCGCCAGGGGGGGCTTGTGGCGCTTCGTCTCGACGGCGCGCGCGCGCAGCATCAAATGCGGGAAATCCAGATTGAAGCTGTGCGGCGGCACGTACGGACACTTGGTCATGAAGCACATGTCGCACAGCGTGCAGGCGTCG
>CAIMEK010000337.1 GCA_903839965.1 uncultured Acetobacteraceae bacterium
AGCGGCAGCAGCGGCTGCAGGCCGGACAGCTTCTTCTCGTGGATCAGAATGTAGGGCTGCTCCAGCTCGGTGAGCATCTTCTCGGCGTTGGTGATAAAGTACGGCGACATGTAGCCGCGGTCGAACTGCATGCCTTCGACGATGTCGAGCTCGGTCTCGGTGCCCTTGGCTTCCTCGACCGTGATGACGCCCTCGTTGCCGACCTTCTGCATCGCCTTGGCGATCATGGCGCCGATCGCCGCCTCGCCGTTGGCGGAGATGGTGCCGACCTGGGCGGTCTCGGCCTGGGTGGTGATCTTCTTGGAGCGCTTCTGCAGTTCGCTGACCAAGGCGACCACCGCCTTGTCCATGCCGCGCTTGAGGTCCATCGGGTTCATGCCGGCGGCAACCGCCTTGATGCCCTCGCGCACCATGGCGTGCGCCAGCACTACCGCGGAGGTGGTGCCGACGCCGGCGACGTCGTTGGTCTTGCTGGCAACCTCGCGCACCATCTGCGCGCCCATGTTCTCGAACTTGTCGGCGAGCTCGACTTCCTTGGCGACGGTCACGCCGTCCTTGGTGATGCGCGGCGCGCCGTAGCTCTTGTCGATGACGACGTTGCGGCCCTTCGGGCCCAAGGTCACCATCACCGCGTTGGCGAGCATGTCGATGCCCTTGAGCATGCGGCCCCGTGCATCGATGCTGAAGCGTACGTCCTTGGCAGCCATTGCTTACTGTCTTTCCTTGCTGTGGGCCGCCGCGCGACGGCGCGACGGCGGGCAGTCACGCGATCGCTGCCTTCAGGCGGCGCGCTTGCCGGCGGTCGTCGGCCGGGCCTTGGCGACACCCTCGATGACGCCGAGGATGTCGGTTTCCTTCATAATCAACACGTCGACGCCGTCGATCTTCACTTCGGTGCCGGACCATTTGCCGAACAGCACGCGATCGTCGGCCTTCACGCCGAGCGGCACGAGGACGCCCTGCTCGTTGCGCGTGCCCGGGCCGGCGGCCAGCACTTCGCCTTCCATCGGCTTTTCCTGGGCATTGCCCGGAATGATGATGCCGCCCTTGGTTTTTTCGTCGGCGTCGATGCGGCGGATCGCGACCTGGTTATGCAGGGGACGGAACTTCATGCGTGGTGCTCCTGAGGGGCGGATGAAAGGCGTTGCGCATGGCTACCGCCACGCTGCCGGAACGGTGTTGACCGCCGCGTGCGTGCTATTAGCACTCTTCATCGTCGAGTGCCAGCCCCTTCGCCGCGCCGCCCGGCCGGCCGGCCGGGCCCGATCAGAGGCCTTCGAACAGCGCCGTCGTGATGCAGCGCCCGGCCAAGCCCGGGGTGATGGTGACGATCAGCTTGCCCGCGTTCTCGGGCCGCTTGGCCACCCGCAGCGAGCGAGCTGAAATTCAGGACGTTTTTGCTTGTCGACGCCTCGTTGCGGCTTCAAACTCCGTCGGGCGAGGACGTCGATGCAATAAAAGGACCCTGCGTGGCCTATTTCGGAGCCGAATGGGGTATGGTGGCCTATGCCGGCGCCGCCGGATGGGCGTTTTGCGAGGGCGAAAGCTTCGTGCTGCTGGCCGCGGCGGCCGGGCGCGCCGCCTGCGTCGTCAATCCCTGGATCCTGATCGCCTCGGCCTGGCTCGGCTCGTATGCCGGTGACCAGCTTTGGTTCTTCCTGGGCCGGCGCTACGGCGTGCGCGCCGTGCGGCGGGTCCGCGGGGCCGAGCGGCGGCTGGCGTCGGCCATCGGCTTCGTCGATCGCTACGGCGACCTGTTCGTGCTCAGCTTCCGCTTCGTCTACGGTATCCGCAATGTCGCCTCGGCGGCCTGCGGCATAACGGGAATGAGCCACATCCGTTTCGCGGTGCTGAATTTCATCGCCGCCGGAATCTGGGCCAGCTGCTTCGTCGCCGCCGGGTGGTTCCTGGGCGAGTGGCTCGGCCTGCGCGGCCTGGGCTGGGCGATCGGCCTGGTCGGCCTGGCTTTCCTGCTGGGATTGCTCTGGAAGCACAACCGCAACCGCACTACGGACATGGTGCGCCCCGTCGCGTAGCCGGTTGGCGTCACCCCGCCAGGCCCAGCCCGATCGCCGCATTGCGCAGCGCCGCCGCCGCGAACGCCAGGAACACCAACCCGGACAGGCGGAGAATGACCACCTCGTGCCGCCGGTACAGCCGGCGCACGCCGGCCGCCCCGGCCAGCGCCACCAGCAGCGCGTCGGCCGCCAGGAACCCCACGCAGGCCGCGCCCAGCAGCGGCGGCAGCGCCGAGAAGGCCAGTGCCGCGGCCTGCGCGCCCAGCAGCGCAGTGAAGGTGGCCAGCGCCACCGGATAGGCCTTCGGATTGGTCAGCCCGAACGCCAGCCCCCGCAGCAGAGGCCGGCGCACTTCCGCCGCGCCGCCATCGGCGATCGGTTGCGCGCGCAGCGTCCACACGCCGAGCCAGCCCAGGTAGGCGCCGCAGACCAGCCCGAGCAGGTCGAACACCGTGCTGCCCACCGCGCGCGCCCCGACGATCGCCAGCAGCGCCAGCGTCGACCACAGCACGTCGCCGGCGAAATGGCCGAGGATGAACCCCGTCCCGGCGCGGCGGCCCTGCGCCGCGCCGATGCCCAGCAGGGCCAGGAAGCCGGGCCCGGGCGTCAGCGTGTAGGCCGCCCCGGCCACGGCGGAGGCCAGCAGCAGCCCCCAGGTCACCTGTTCAGGCGGTGGCTTTCGCCTCGATCTCGGCCAGCGACGCGGCGATGCGGCCACCGACGGCGGGATCGATCGGGCGCAGCGGCGGACGCACGGCGCGCCAGGCGGCATCGCCGGTGCGCGCCGCCATCGCCGATTTCACCGCCGGGGCGAACGGCAGGCCGGCCAGCAGGTTGGCCGCGTTGCGCATGTCCACCTCGGCCTCGGCCCGGCGGAACATCGCCCGCACCAGCTTCGGCACCACGTTGGACATGCCGTTGATCGAGCCGGTGCCGCCCAGCGCCAACGCGCGCCAGATGTCCACTTCCAGCCCGACCACGCAGCCGCACTCCGGCGCCGCCTGGCGGAATTCCTTGAAGTTCTTCAGGTCGCCGGTGACGGTGCTGTCCTTCACGCCGGCCACCAGCTTGCCGTAGCGCGCCCGCAGCCGCCCCAGGACAGCCGCCGGGATGGCGATGCCGGACACTTGCGGGATGTGGTAGAGCGTCGCCCGCAGCCGGTCGGAGCCGACGCCGTCGATGATCGCGGCGAAGGCATCTTCAATGCCCTGCTCGCTGACGTCGCGGAAATAGAACGGCGGGACGATCAGGGTGTGCATCAGCCCGAGCGCCAGCGCCCCGCGGGTCAGCGCCACGGTTTCCGGGATCGCCGAGGTGCCGGTGCCCAGCGAGATGCGCGCCGCCGGAATGCCGGCCTGCAGCACCGCTTCCGCCGCGGCCAGCCGCTCGGAGGAGCCGAAGGACGGACCCTCGCCGGTGGTGCCGAACAGCGCCAGTCCGTCGCAGTCGTTGGCCAGCAACCACTGGCAGTGCTTGACCAGGGCGTCGTGGTCGACGACGCCGGCGGCGTCGAGCGGCGTGGCTACGGCGACCCAAAGGCCGCTAATGACATCTTGCATGAAATCCTCCGTGCAGACTGCCTTTTTGGCACCCGCGGCGGCGCAAGTGAAGGGTGTTCGCGGCTCCACGTTGCGCTAAGCTGACATGCCAGGAGAGAAACCAATGCTCATCGGTGTCAATTCGCTGCTCACGCCGGACCTGTTGCACGCCCTCGCCTCGATGGGCCATGGCGACACCATCGCGCTGGTGGACGCCAATTTCCCCGCCACGCGCAGCAAGCGACTGCTGCGCCTGCCCGGCGTGGACGTGGCGACCGCGCTCAGGGCTGTGCTGTCGGTGGTGCCGCTCGATGACGCCGTGCCGGCCCCGGCGCAGGTCATGCTGCCGGCCGGAGATGGCGGCCTGCCCCCCGCCGTGGTGGAGATGAACGCGGCGCTGGCCGAACGCGGCGCCGCCCCCGCGGCCGGGCTGGGCCGGCACGAATTCTACGCCGCGGCGGAAGTGGCCTATGCCGTGGTCGCCACCGGCGAGCGCCGCCGCTTCGGCAATATCCTGCTCACCAAAGGGGTCGTCGGACCCGGCGCCGCGCCCTGACGCTATGGCCGGGGACGTCCCCGCCGGGCAACCGGGGGGCTCTCGTCGGCGGACAGTTCGCTCATCAGTTCGCGAACCCTTTGCTTGGCCGCCGCCAGTGCGCGCAGCCCGGCCGGCGTGGCGCGGTAGACGCGTCGCCGTGCCCGCCCCGCCCGCACCTGCTCGGACACCAGCAGCCCGCGCTCTTCCATGCCATGCAGCACCGGATAAAGCGTGCCGGCGCTCAGGCGGTAGCCGCGGCGAACCAGTTCCTGGATCATGGCGAGCCCGTAGATCGGCTCGCGCGCAGCATGATGCAGCACATGCAGCCGGACGAAACTGCCGAACAAAAGCGTCTCGTCCATCGGCTCCGACGAGGCGGATATCGCGCCACCGGAGCCGGATTTGCTCAAACCGATACCCATGAGTCACGATCCGGCCACGTAAAGTTTACGTCCGCATTGACGCAAATCAATGGGACGGCGCTATGGATGTCGATTGTAACAATTCGTCCATTTCTATCGGAGGGGGAGGAAACGCATGGAATGGGGCATCGCCGGGCGCGTGGCCATGGTCACCGGCGCGTCGTCCGGCCTCAGATGGCGCTTCGCGGGCGACGGCTACGGCGCGGCCTGAGCCGCCGCATGGACACCGAACTTCTGCTCGCGCGCGGCAATGCGGCGATGGCGGCCGGCGATGGGCCCGCCGCCGCCGACTGCTACCGCGCCGCGCTGGTGGCCTCGCCCGACCATGCCGGGCTGCTCTACAACCTCGGCAATGCGCTGCGCGCCTGCGGCGATACCGCGGGCGCCGAGGCGGCGTTGCGCCACTCGCTCGCCGTGCAGCCCGACCAGGCCGCCGCGCACAACAACCTGGGCAACCTGCTGCGGGCGACCGGGCGACCCGCCGAGGCGCTGGAAGCGTATCGCCGCGCGCTCCACCTGGCGCCGCGGGACGGGCAGGTGCGCGGCAACCTGGGAACCGCCCTGATCGACCTGCACCGGCCGGAAGAGGCCGCGGTGTGGCTTGGCCAGGCCGTCGCCGCCGATCCCGCCGATGCGCAAACCCGGGTGAACCTGGCCGGCGCGATGATGCTGAGGCGCGCGCCCGCCGCCGCACTCGCGGAGTACCGCCGGGCGCGCGCGCTCGCCCCCGACCTGCCCGGCGCCGCGCTCGGGGAGGCGATCGCCCGGCTCACGCTCGGCGATTGGATCGCGGGCTGGGAAGCCTACGAAGCGCGGCTGCTGGAACCACGGTTCCGCCCGTATACGACCGACCTGCCGGGGCCGCGCTGGCACGGCCCGGAGCCCGTGCGCGGACGCACGCTGTTGCTGCTGTCCGAACAGGGGCTCGGCGACACGCTGCAATTCTGCCGTTACGCCCCGTTGCTGCGCGCGCGCGGCGCGCGGGTGGTGCTGCAGGCGCCGCCGCCGCTGCTGCCGGTGCTGCGCGGCCTCGCCGACGTGCTCGCCGCGCCCGGCGACACGTTGCCGCCGTTCGACTTCTGGTGCCCGCTGATGAGCCTGCCGCGCGCCTTCGCGACAACGCCCGCAACCGTGCCCGCCGCCCCTTACCTCGCCGCCGACCCCGCCGTGCTACGCCGCTGGCGGGGACGGCTGGGTGCGCGTCGCGGCCTGCGCGTGGGGCTGGCCTGGGCCGGCAATGCCGAGCATCGGCAGGACGCGCTGCGCTCGCTGCCGCAGCCGGCGCTGGCGCCGCTGCTCGATGTGCCCGGCATCGAGGCGCATGCCCTGCAGCCCGAGGCCCGGCCGGCCGACGGCCGCATCCGCTCCCATCCCGACCTCGCCGACTTCGCCGACGCCGCCGCGCTGGCGGCGCTGATGGACGTGGTGATCAGCGTCGACACCGCGACCGCCCACCTGGCCGGCGCGCTCGGCCGGCCGGTGTGGATCCTGCTGGCGCGCGCGGCCGATTTTCGCTGGATGCTGGACCGGACCGATACGCCTTGGTACCCATCGGCGCGGCTGTTCCGCCAGGCCAGGCCGCGGGACTGGGCGGAGGTGGTGGGCGACGCGGCGCGGGCGCTGCGCGACCTCGCCGGGTCCCGCCGGGCCGGACGATGGGATCAGCGATGACAGGGAGCCGCGTAAGCTACGCCCGGATTGCCGAGCTGCGCCGCGACCTCGAGGCCCGGCCGGGCGACGCCGGGGCGTTGTGCGCGTTGGGCACCGCGCTGTGGTGGGCGGACCAGCGCGAGGAAGGCCTGGCGCGCCTGCGGGAAGCGGTGCGGGCCGATCCTTGCCACATCGCATCGCGGACGGCCTGCGGCCACGCGTTCGCCGCGCTGGGCGAGGCCGAACAGGCCGAACAGCAGTACCGCGCGGTGCTCGACCTGCAGGGCAAGGATGCCACCCAGCATTTCTACATCGGCTGCGCCTGGCTGAACGCCGGCAACAAGGCCCGCGCGGAAACCGAACTTCGGGCCGCGCTGGCGGTGCGCCCGGACTACCCGGCGGCTCTGAGTAACCTTGGCAGCGCGCTGGGCCAACAGGGCCGGCCGGCCGAAGCACTGGAATACTGCCGGCGCGCCGCCGCGGCGCAGCCGGACCTGCCCGGAGTGGACGCCAATATTGGCTCGGCCCTGCTGGCGCTTGGCCGGGCGGACGAGGCGCTGGCGCATCTGCGCAAGGCCGCCCGCCTGACACCCGAAAATGCGCAAGCCTGCAACATGCTCGGCGGCGCGCTGCTGGGGCTCGACCAGGCCCGGGAAGCGGTCGGCTGGTTCCGCCGCGCGGTGAAGTTCGATCCCCAGCATATGCAGGCCCGCTTCGGCCTGGCCGTAGCGTTGCTGGCGCAGGGGCAATTCCGCGCGGGCTGGGAGGCCTATGAGTCGCGCTGGCTCGACCCCGCCTTCATCGCCGACGAGCGGGTGTTCGCGCAGCCGGCCTGGCGCGACGACGTGGCGGTGGCGGGGCGCACCTTGCTGCTGCACGCCGAACAGGGGCTGGGCGACACGCTGCAATTCGTCCGCTACGCGCCGCTGCTGCGCGCCCGTGGGGCGCGGGTGGTGCTGCAGGTGCAGGCGCCGCTGATGGAGCTGCTCGCCGGGCTGGCGGATGACGTGGTCGAGCGCGGCGCCGCGCCGCCGCCATTCGACCTGCACTGCCCGCTGCTCAGCCTGCCGCGCGCCTTCGGCACCGAACTGCACAACATCCCGGCCGACATTCCCTACCTGCGCGCCCCGCCCGAGCAGCTGGCCGCGTGGTCGGCGCGGTTGGGCCCGCGGACGCGCCGGCGCATCGGCATCGCGGTGTCGGGCGACCCGAGCCACACCGAGGACGCGCAACGTTCGATCCCGGCCGCGGCGTTCCTCTCCGCCTTCGCCGGCATCGATGCCGAACTGCACGTGCTGCAGAAGCCGATCCGCGAAGCCGATGCGGCGGCACTCGCGGGCCTGCACGTCCACGAGCCGCTGCTCGGCGATTTCCGCGACACCGCCGCGCTGGCGGCGCTGATGGACCTGGTGGTGACAGTTGACACCGCGCTCGCGCATCTGGCCGGCGCGCTGGGCATGCCGGCCTGGGTGCTGGTGCAGTACGGCGCGGATTTCCGCTGGCTGCGCGGTCGCACCGACAGCCCCTGGTACCCGACGGTCCGGCTGTTCCGCCAGCCGCGCTACGGCGACTGGCCCGGCGCGCTGACCGCGGTGAACGCGGCCTTGCGCACGGAATGAGGCGCGCCCGTTATTTCTGGCGCGCCGCCTTCCACGCCTCGTATTCCGGCACCGCCTCGTCCGACAGCGGGTAGTAGACGCGCAGGTCACCGCCCTGGCCGAGCCGCATGCGCGCGAACTCCTCCCAGTCGTGGTGCACGCTGGCCCGCTCCAGCAGCGCCGGGGCAAGCGCCACCGGCACCACGATGGCGCCGTCGTCGTCGGCCACGATGATGTCGCCAGGCATCACCAGCCGGCCGCCGCAGGCAATCGGCACATTCACCGCGAACGGGAAGATGCCGGTTTGCGTGTGGTAGTTCGGCGTGGTGCCGCGCAGCCACATGCCGATGCCCAGCCCCTTGGCCTTGGGAAAATCGCGGATCGCGCCGTCGACCACCACGCCGGCGCCGCCGCGGCCGGTGAAGTAGGTCAGCATCATCTCGCCGAACACGCCGCTGCGCAGGTCCGCGCGGGCGTCCACCACGACGATGTCGCCGGGCTGGGTATGGTACAACGCATGGCGATGCAGCTGCTTCTCGCGGTCGCTGTACTCGTCGTCGGAATACTGGTCCTCGCGGATCGGCAGGAACTGCAGCGTCAGCGCCGGACCGGCGACGCACTTGCCCGGGGTGTAGGTGACCGGGCCCTGGATATGCGAATCGCGGATTCCCATGCGGCTGAGCTCGGCGCTCGCGGTGGCGCTGCCGACCGCCGCCAGCCCCGCGGCCAGGTGCTGCGGCGGACGCACGATGTCCGGCGTCTGTATCATGGTTGCCTCCTCGGCCGCCGGCCCGGCTGCATGCGATCCGGTCAAGTTCAAATATGAACTCTAAGAGTTCTCGACGGGACGGTAGACTTCGGCCGCAGGCTGCGTCAAGCATAGCGGGTCCGCAGGAGACACATTTCGATGCCGAACATTCCCGCCCCCACCCTTCACCGCCTGGCCGTGCTGACGCTGCAGTGCATGGGCAGCGCGGCGGCCGAAGCGGAAGTCGTCGCCAAGCACCTGATCCGCGCCAACCTCACCGGCCACGACAGCCACGGCATCAGCGTGCTGCCGATGTATGTCGGGATCTGGCAGGCGGGCCGGTTGGTACCGAACCAACCCCTTCGCGTGCTGATGGACCAGGGCGCGCTGCTGCTGTTCGACGGCGGCCGCGGCTTCGGCCACCGCCTCGCCGAGGAGTCGGTGCGTGCGGCGATGCGGCGCGCCAGGGAATTCGGTGCCTGTGTCATGGGGTTGCGCAACAGCTCGCATGTCGGCCGCATCGGCGGCTACGCCGAAATCGCCGCCGCCGAAGGCATGACGTTCGTCGCCTTCGTCAACGTCGCCGACTTTCCGTACTGCCTGGCGCCGTGGGGCGCCAGCGAGGCGCGGCTCGGCACCAACCCGTTCTGCGCCTCGATCCCGGGCGAGGGGGGCGACCCTGCGCTGCTGCTCGACTTCGCCACCACCACGATTGCCTACAACAAGGCGCGCATCGCGCTGGATGCCGGCCGGCCCGTGCCGGAAGGCGCGCTGATCGACGCCGACGGCCGCCCGACGACCGATCCGACCGGGTTCATCGTGGACCATACCGGCGCGCTCACCGCGTTCGGCAAGCACAAGGGCTCCGGGCTGGCGATCCTATGCGAGGCGCTGGGCGCCGTGCTCACCGGCGGCCAGCGCGGCGACGAGCCGCACCACACGGCCATCCTGAACAGCATGCTGGCGATCGTCATCGACACCAGCCGTTTCGCCGAGGCGGCCGCGCTGGCCTCCGGGCTGGGCGCGGTGGCGGCCAGCATCCACGGCGCCCGTCCCGTCCCCGGCGTGGCCGACGTCCTGCTGCCCGGCGAGCCGGAGAAGCGGGCGGCGGCGGAACGGGGCGCCAATGGCGTCCCGGTTTCCGCGGCCGATTGGGCGCGACTGCTGGGCCTCGCACGCGAGCTTGGCGCCGACGCCGCCGCCATAGACGAACTTGCGGCGACGGTGCCTCAGAGTGTGATCGCTTGAGGCGCCTTCGCCGGAAAGCGTGAATTACACTTTCAAACAAAGACCTGGAGCGTGGTCGCTTCGCCTCTCAGAAGCAATCATGCTCCAGGCACCGCCGCCGTCAGGATCGGGCTAGCTGCCCTTCGCCAGCTTCTCGATCTCCTGCTGGCCCCACTTCACCGCTGCAGGCACCGGGGTGCGGTCCACCAGCACCTTCTGCAGCACCTTGGTCAGGATCAGCGCATCCCACACCTTGCCCGACAGCACGTTGGGCGAGCCGGCATAGCCGTCGAGGAAGCCGTCGTTGGCCAACGTCTTGAAATCCTTGAACGCCGGGTTGGCCGCGAACATCGGCATCGTTTCGAACATCTTCGGATAGATCGGCGACCAGCGCCCGCCGACCTTCTCGATCACCATGCGGTAATGGTCGGGTTCGTAGAAGTAGCGCAGCCACTCCTTGGCGAGCGCCTGCTGGTTGCCGGCCTTGCTGACCTGCCACACCCAGGCGCCAACCACGTTGCCGACCGCACCGTGTGGCCCCGGGCCTTTCGGGACGCTGATCATCATGCTGTTGGAAAGCAGCGTCTTGTCGTTGTCGACCATCCAGTACCAGACACTGGGCGGGTTGATGATGAACGCCGCGCGCCCGGTCTGGTAGGCGATATTGTTGCCGCTGTCGTCCCAGGTCAGCGCCGACCGCGGGATGGTGCGGTCCTTCAGGAACATGTCGGCAACGAACTGATAGGCGGCGCGCGTCTCCGGACTGTCGAAGACAACGGTCTTGCTGTCCGCGGCCATCACCTTGCCGCCGAACGACCAGAGGACATTGCGGATCTGGCTCTCGGCGTCGTTGCAGTTGCTGAGCGTCATGCCGAACCCGGCAATCTGCGGGTGCTTGGCCTGGATCAGCTTGGCGGCCTCGCGCAGCTCCAGCCAGGTGCGCGGCACCGGCTTGCCGATCTCATCGAGCAGGTCCTTGCGGGCAAACATCGGGTCGACATCGACTTCTATCGGCAGCGCCAGGTTGTTGTTGCCGGAGCGCCCGGCCGGAAGCTGGTTCTCCGCGATGCCGCCGTCGACTTTGCGGATGTCGGCCAACACGTCGTCCAGCGGCACCACCAGACCGTTGCCGATGTAGAACTGCGCCCGCTGGCCCTGCTGCATGTAGGCGCCCGGAGGGGCGCCGCCTTGGAACGCGGCGGCCAGGCGATCGTTGATGACCGTGGCGGGAACCACGACGTACTCGGCGTTGATATGCTTCGCGGCGCCGAACTGCTTGACCATCTCACCGATATATTCGTCGGCCGCCTGGTTGAAGGCCTGGAGCCCCCACACCGTCAGGTCGGCCGCCCGAGCCGTTCCGGCAGACATCGCCGCGGCAAGTGCCACCGCCGTCAATCCAATTCTTCTCATCGTTTCCTCCGCTAGTCGGTTCAGCCTACTTCACGCTGCCGCTGGCCAGCCCTTCCACCAGGTAGCGCTGTGCCACGACATAGATCGCCAACACCGGCGCGACCGCAACCATCGAGGCCGCCATCAACTGGCCCCAGATGAACACGTCGCCCATCATCATGCCCACCAGCCCCGAGGTGAGGGTGCGCGCGGCGTCGGAATAGACGTAGATCAGGGCGTAGAGAAATTCGTTCCAGGCCTGGGTAAAGGCAAACAACGCGACGATGGCGATGCCGGGCGCCGCCACCGGGATCAGTACGCGCACCAGCGTCTGCAGCCGGCCGGCACCGTCGATGCACGCCGCTTCGTCCAGTTCGGTCGGGATGGTGCGGATATAGCCGATCAGCATCCAGGTCGAGAACGGCACCGTGAAGGTCAGGTAGGCCAGCACCAGCCCGGCCAGGCTGTCGATCATGCCAAGCCGCTGCAGCACGATGAACAGCGGGATGAACAGCAGCGCCGGCGGCAACAGATAGGCGGCCACGATGCCGCGCGCCACCAGGGAGCGCCCGGCAAACCGGATGCGGGTGAGGGCATAGGCGGCGAGCGTGCCGATGGTCACCGAAGCAATCGTGGCAAGCAGCGCCACAATAAAGCTGTTGCGCACGAATTGCGGAAAGCGCGTTTTGAACAGCACCGTTGCGTAGTGGGCCAGCGTCGGCGCTGCCGGCACCAGGGTTGGCGGCAAAGCGTAGATCTCGCGCTCGGGCTTCAGCGAGGTCACCCCGATCCAGTAGATCGGCAGCAGCGACCAGGCGAGCAGCAGCACGATACCCGCACCCACCAGCAGCATTCGCAGCGCGCTGTTCCGTCGGCCGGTCACCATCGCCATCAGCGCACCCCCTTATCGCGCAGCATGCGCCGCGTCAGCAGCATGATCAGGCCGATGAAGAACGGCAGCACGGAGACGATCACCGAGGCGCCCTGGCCGAGTTCGCTGCGCTGCAGCCCGTATTGGTAGGCCAGCGTGGGCAGGATCTGCGTACGGTCAGCCGGCCCTCCGCCGGTCAGCACATAGACGGTGTTGAAGCTGTTGAAGGTCCAGATTGTCGACAGCATGACCGTGATGGCGACGACGTCGGCGATCGAGGGCAGGGTGACGTGACGGAAGCGCTCCCACGACGAGGCGCCGTCGATAGCGGCGGCCTCGTGCAACTCCGGCGGAATGGTCATCATGCCGCCGAGGAACATCATGATGAAGAAAGGCAGGCCCTGCCACACCGTGGCCAAGCCGATCGAGATCATGCCGAAGAACGGGTCCGACAGCCAGTCGACCGGTTCGTCGAGCAGGCCAAGCGCAAGGATCCACGCATTGATCGCGCCGGACTGGTCGTCCAGCAGCCAGCGCCAGCCGAGCGCCGCCACCAGCCCGGGCACCGCCCAGGGCAGGAAGGCCAGCGCGCGGATCAGGTTGCGCATCGGGAAGGGCTGCATCAGCAGCGTCGCGGCAGCCAGCCCCAGCACCAGCTTGGTGGCGACCGCGCCGAAGGTGAGCATGGCCGAATTGAGCAGCGCGGTGTGGTAGATCGGATCGTCGAACAGGGCGGCAAAATTGGCCAGGCCGACGAACTCGCCGGGCCGCCCGACCCCGCGGCTGGTGAAGCTGATCCACACGCCATCGACCAGCGGGTAGGCCGCCAGCCCGAGCAGCACCGCCAGCAACGGGGCCAGGAATATCCAGGCCGCCAGCGCCGGGCGATCGCTCCGCGCGGCACGGCGGCTGATGGCCTGCAGCGCGGCGGTCACCGTCCCGGCCTCACCCGATGTTGCCGCGCGACTTGTCCACGCCTTCCAACAGGCCGCGCATGTAGCCGATGGCGAACAACCGCCCCAGCGCCTCGTAGCCCGGGTGGATGTTCGGATCGCCTTCCATCGCCGGGGCGTGGTCGGGCCGGATCGGGCCGGTGAAACCGATGTCGCGATAGGCCTGCATGCAGGCGAACATATCGGTGTGGCCTTCGTCGTGGAAGGTCTCGACGAAATTGCTGGCCACCCCGCGCACGTCGCGGAAATGCGCGAAGGCGATGCGGTCGCTGTAGTGGCGGATCATGTCGGGCACCCGCGCCGGACTGTCCATCAGGCCGAAATTCGCCTGGCAGAAGCAGATGGCGTTGGCCTCGCTCTCGATCATCGCCATGGCGCGGTCGTAGTTCTCCGGCTTGCCGAAGATGCGCGACACGCCCATCACCGGCGACAGCGGCGGATCGTCCGGATGCAGCGCCAGCCGCACCCCGGCCTTTTCCGCCACCGGCACCACACGGCGGAGGAAATACGCGTAGGTTTCCCACAACTGCTCTTCGGTGATGCGCAGCTTGTCGGTGCCCGGCGCGCGCGACGTGAGATGGTGCTCGTAGCTGGTGACCAGCGCGCCGCCGCGTCCGCGCGTCGTCGTGGACGTGCGCGCCCAGGTGAAGAACACCATCCAGCTGTAGCAGATCACCGGAATTTCCAGCGCGCCCATGTTGCGGACGATCTGACAGAACAGCTCGATCTGCTCGTCCCGCCCGGGGCCCGCGTATTTCATCTCGTCCATCGGCACCATGCCTTCGATGGCGACGAGGTTGAGGCCGGCGTCCTCGAACTTCTTCTTCAGCGCCAGCAGGCGGCCGTATTCATGCAACCGCCATTGCGGCTCGGGCGGCCCCAGCACCACGGCGTGGTCCACACCCATTTGCCTGGCGTGCGTCCATTTCGGCGTCACCTCGGCTTCCAGACACATGGCGAATTTCATGCTGACCTCCCGACGACGGAAAGGCGGGCACGCCCACTCCGGTCAGGCCGGAACGATGGCATTGCGGACGGCTCCCTTCCCTCGATCCGCGCCGGTTGCGTCGCGCGGAACCTTGGTTCAGATTTGAACTCTTGCAGTTCTGCACGAAACCCTAGTAGCGTCCGCGCCCGGACGTCAAGTGCCGCACGCCCCGCCGCAACAGCCCCGCATGTCCATGTCCGCTTCCCATCGCATCCCGGCGATCGAACGCATGATGGAGGTGCTGCTCCAGCTGGAGCGGGCGCGCGGGCGGCCGACGGTGAAGGACCTGGCGACCAGTTGCGGCGTGCCGCGTACCACCGTCTATCGCATCCTGAATTCGCTGGAGGCGCACCGCATGGTGGTGCGCAGCGGCAACGACGGCGGCTACCAGCTTGGCTCGCGCCTGCTCACGCTGGCCGCCCGCGTGCCGCACGGCACCGAGTGGCGGAGCCTGGCGGAAAACGCGCAGCCCTGGCTGGAACGGCTGGCCGGCGAAACCGGCGAAACCGCCAAGCTCTCGGTGCTCGACGACACCGAGGCGCTCTGCGTCGCGGTGGCGCAAGGCCCCTCCGTGGTAGCGCTCGCCTCCCTGCTCGGCGGACGCTACCCGCTGCATGCCGGCGCGGCCAGCAAGGTGCTGCTGGCCGCCATGGAGCCGCGGCTGCGCGATGCGTTCCTGGCTTCGCCGCTGCCGCGCTACACCGAACGCACCGTGACCGATCCGCGGGCGCTGCGCAGCGAGCTGGCGCGCGTGCGTCGCCTGGGCTGGGCAGAGGACACCGGTGAGCACAACCTGAGCGCCCATGCCCTCGCCGCCCCGGTGCATGACACGCAGGGCAAGGTGGTGGCCGCGGTCAGCCTGGCCTTCCTCGCCAACAAGCCGGCCGCGATGCGCGAGATCTTCCGCGAGGCGGTATGCCGCACCGCCGCGGCCGTACCCGGCGCCCCGGGGTGACCATTCAGGCCCGCTCTGTTACAGCTCCTCGCCCGTCGCGCCGGGTTGGGCGCACAGCGAAACCGGAGGGGTCAACCATGGTCAACGGCCCGGGCCGCACGGCAGCCTGCAGAACCCTCCTGGCCGCTTGCCTCGGCTTCGCCCCGCTCGCCGCCGCCCCTCCCGCGATCGCGCAAGTGATGGAAACCGCCACCCGCTCGCTGCGCTCCCTGCGGGAAACCAAGATCGCCAGGTGATCCGCGCCGCCGCCGTTCGCACGCTGGAGCTTGTGCTGGTCGGCTTCGGCGTGTCCGTGCTCACATTCCTGATGATCCGGCTGGTGCCGGGCGGTGCCGCGCAACTCATGCTCGGCGCCGCCGACGCCACGCCCGGGCGCATGTTGGTGGAAAGCCGCAACTTCCTCACCTTCTCGCCGTGGCCGGCGGTGTTCTCGGGCATTGCCATCCTGCTGGCGGCATTGGGGTTCAACCTGCGCGGCGACGGGCTGCAGGATGCGTTGGACCCGCGCATGCGCAGCCGGACGTAGGAGACGTTTATGAGCCTGATGCGCGACGAAACCCTGGAGGCGCCGGACGCGGTGGCGCGCTGCCTGGCGCAGTCCGCTGCTTTCGCGGCGGTCGGCGCACGGCTACGGGCGCTGAATCCCGGCCTGGCGATGATCTGCGCCCGCGGCAGTTCGTCGCATGCCGGCACGTTCCTGCGCTACCTGCTGGGTCGTCGCCTGGGTGTGGTGTGCGCCGCCGCCATGCCGTCCATGGCCTCGATCTATGGCGTCCACCAGCGGTTGGCGGGGGCATTGTTCATCGCCATTTCGCAGTCCGGCAGCAGCCCCGACCTGCTGGCGCAGACCGAAATGGCGCGCACCGACGGGGCGTTTTGCCTCGCCCTGGTGAACGATGCCGCCTCGCCGCTGGCCGATGCCTGCAATGCGGTCATCGACATCGGCGCCGGCCCGGAGCGCAGCGTCGCCGCCACCAAGACAGTGCTGGCGACCCTGGCGGCGTCGCTGGCGCTGGTGGAAGCCTGGTGCGGCACCGAGGCGCCGGCGCTGGCGCGCCTGCCCGAACGTTTGGCCCGGAGTGCTGCGCTCGACTGGTCGGCGCTGGTCGCCGTACTTGCCAGGTCCGACCGCATTTTCACCATCGGCCGTGGCGCCGCGCTCGGCATCGCCAAGGAAGCGGCGCTGAAGCTGGCGGAGACCTGCGGCATTGCCGGCCTGGCGTTCAGCGCGGCGGAACTGGCGCATGGGCCGATGGCGCTGGCCGGCCCGGGATTTCCGGCGCTGGGCTTCCTGCAACACGATGCGGCGCTGTCGCACACGCGGGAGATCCTCGAGACGCTGGCCGCGCGCGGCGTGCCGGTGCTGGCCGCCGGCGCCCCGGTTGCCGGCGCCACGGCTTTGCCTGGGCTGGAGCCCGATGCGCCGGAGCCCGACCTGCTCGGGCAACTGTTGTGTTTTTATCTCGCCGCCGAGGCGAGCGCGCACGCGCGCGGCCTCGATCCCGACCACCCGCCGGGGTTGAGCAAGGTGACGCGGACGGTGTGATTACGCCGCCAGCCGACGGGGCGGCATTGACGCACATCATTTTGATAGTATAGCGTTACGAATCGGGTCCAAATGGGTCGATTCATGTCGCGATTGTTTTCCCTGATCGGCGGGTTGCTGTTGCTGGCCGCCTGCGCGGGTCGCAATCCCGCCCCGCCAGCCGTCCAGGCCCAGGCCGCGCCGCCGGTCGCCGGTGCCCATGTCGAGCATTTCCGCCGAACCGCCGCGCCCTTCCCGCCCGGCGAATGGGCGGAACTCGCGCGCGAGAACGTTCCCCTGGTGCCGACCAACCTCGGTCGGGCGGAGCGGCGCATCTTCGGTCAGGTCGAAGCTGGCCGGCTGACCGCGCTTTACGAAGTGTACAGCGTCAACAGCCGCGGCGAGGGTTTTCCGGTCAGCCGGGGATGCTCCGGGGGATTCCGGGCAGTGTACGCCGCCAACCTGCGCGGCGCGCAACGCGATTTCGACTGCGCCGCCGCTTGGCCCGTCACCCTCGATCCTGCCGGCGCGGCCGGCACTGGTGCCATGTCAAGCGTGCGGCAACTCGCCGGCACCATGGGGGGCCTGCCCCGGCAAGGCGTCACCGTGCTGGTGGCGGCAGGCTGGTCGCGCGATATCATCGAGGTCACGCTCACCCGTTTCCCCGAGCGCGACGGCATTGCGGGCACCGCCTGGACCGTCGGCGCCACCGGCCCTGACGAGCAAGCCTATATCGATGGCCTGCTCGCCTGGGCGCAGGGTTTTCGCCCCGATGTACGGCGCGGCGTGCGCAACCGGCTCTGATCGGAAAGCCGCGCCTTACGCGCGGCCGTAGACGTCCTCCAGGCGCTCGATGTCGTTCTCGTCGAGCTTCGGGCCGGTCTGAACCTCGATGAACACCACGTCGTCCGTGCCGCGGTTCTCCACGCGGTGCACCTGCCCGATGGCGATGTGCACAGTGCCGCCGGGCGCCAGTTCGAACTGCGCCTGGTCCAGCGTCACCAGCGCGGTGCCCGCCACCACCACCCATTGTTCCGCCCGGAAGCGGTGGCGCTGCAGCGACAGCTTGCCGCCGGGGATCACCTCGATCCGCTTCACCGCATGGTTCGCTCCCGCCTCCAGCACCGTCCAACGCCCCCAGGGACGCCGATCGCTGTCGCCGGCCGCATACTCCGCCATGGTTCCTGTCCCTTTCCCGATCCGCAACCGCCGGACCCAAGGATGATTGACCGAAATCGCATTTTCCAATAGCGATTGCGATAATCAATACGTTTTCGGACGACGTTCCGAGGCGCCGGGAGGACGCCATCCGCATGCCGCTCGCCGAATCGCAGGTAACCCAGGCCTTTCCGACGGCCCGGTTGCCCCAGCACGATCATCCATCCCGATGGAGGACAACGTGACAGAAGCGAAATTCGCCCGCCGTAGCCTGCTGCTTGGCGCCTCCGCGCTGCTGGCCGGCGCAGCTACCGCCCACGCCCAGGGCGCCGCGGGCAATACGGTCTTCCTCTCCACCCAGCTCCGCCCGCTGGAGGAGGCGCAAAAAGTGCGTGAGGTCATCCTCAAGGGCTATGCGGGCAAAGTGGACTATGTGGTCGACGAGCCCGCCCCCTTCGCGGTGCGCGTCGAGGCGGAGATGAAGTCCGGCCGCCACACCTCCAGCCTGCTCGGCGCCCTGCACGGCGAGTTGCAGCCGCTGGTGCCGATGGGCGCGCTCGCCCCGCTCGACGACCTCGCGGCGAAGCTGAAGGATCGCGGCATCCCGGCGCCGCTGATGAAGCTCGGCCAGCTCGGCACCGGGCATCAGGTCTACATCCCGTGGATGCAGGCCACCTACTTCATGGTGGCGAACAAGCAGGCGCTGCCGTTCCTGCCCGCCGGCGCGAAGCCGGAAACCCTCACCTACGACCAGCTCGCCCAGTGGGCGGCCAACGTGCAGGGAAAGACCGGCAAGCGGATGCTCGGCTTCCCGGCCGGGCCGAAGGGCCTGATGCACCGCTTCTTCGAGGGGTTCCTTTATCCGGCCTACACCGGCGGCGTGGTCACCACCTTCCGCGGGCCGGCGGCGGAGACGGCCTGGGGCAAGTTCGCCGACATGTGGAAGCACGTGAACCCGAACAGCACGAACTACAACTTCATGCAGGAGCCGCTGCTGTCCGGCGACGTGTGGATCGCCTTCGACCATGTCGCCCGGCTGCTCGATGCGCTGCGCCAGAAGCCCGACGATTTCATCACCTTCCCCGCCCCGGCCGGCCCCAAGGGGCGCGCCTACATGCCGGTGCTCGCCGGGCTGGCGATCGCCAAGGACGCACCCGACCCGCAAGGCGCCGCCGCGCTGATCGACTACCTGACGCGACCGGAGGTGCAGATCACCACCGCGAAGTCCGTCGGCTTCTTCCCGGTGGTGAAGGCCGAGCTGCCGGCCGATCTGGAGCCCGGGCTGAAGCTTGCCGTTGCCGCCATCTCGGCGACCCAGAATGCGAAGGACGCGTTGCCCAGCCTGCTGCCGATCGGCCTCGGCTCGAAAGGCGGCGAGTTCGACAAGGTGTTCATGGACACCTTCCAGCTCATCGTGTTGCGTGGCCAGAAGCCGCACGCCGTGCTGGAGAAGCAGGCCGAAACCATGAAGCGCATCTTCGCCGAAACCAATGCGCCGTGCTGGTCGCCCGACCCGCCCAGCACGGGCGCGTGCATGGTGAAGTGATTCTTAGCGACCCCTCCCCCCTTCCCCCTCCCGCAAGGGAACGGAGGGAGGGGTTCGCTCGCCTCGCCCCCTATCTGCTTCTTCTCCCCTCGCTGCTGTTCCTGACCGCGCTGTTCTTCGTGCCGCTGGTGCAGACCATCGCGCTCGCCTTCCATGGCGACGGCGGCTACGGCGTGGCCAACTTCACCCGCATGGCGGACGACCTGAACTTCCAGGATGCCGTCGTGAACACCTTCTCCATCATCGCCGTGGTGGTGCCGCTGCAGCTCGCGCTTGCGCTTGGCATGGCGATGATGCTGCGCCACATCGCCCGCGGGCGCGACATCGTGCTGTGGATCTGGTCCATCCCGCTCGGCATTTCCGACCTCGCCGCCGGGCTGGTGTGGCTGGCCATCCTCACCGACCACGGCTACCTCAACACGCTGCTGTTCCGCCTCGGCCTGATCGCCGGGCCGGAAAGCTGGCTCACCTACGAAACCCCGACCGCGCTGTTCGTCGCCATCGTGGTGGCGGAAACCTGGCGCGCCACCGCCATCGTGCTGGTCATCGTGGTCGCCGGCGTGCAGTTCCTGCCGCGCGAATACGGCGAGGCGGCCGAGGTGTTCGGCGCCACGCCGTGGCAGCGCTTCATCCGCATCACCCTGCCGCTGCTCAAGCCCAGCATCCAGACCGCGCTGATCCTGCGCACGGTGCTCGCCTTCGAGATGTTCGCCCTGGTGCTCTCGCTCGGCGGCCGCAACTTCCCCGTGCTGGTCAGCGAGGCCTACCAGTGGCAGTACGTCAACCAGGATACCGGCGTGGCCGCCGCCTACGCGGTGGTGGTGATGCTGGTGTCGCTGGCCACCACGCTGGTCTACCTGCGCGTGCTGCGCACGCCGCACGAGCAGTTGCCATGACCGTTCGCCACGGCATCTTCCTCTCCGGCGTCGGTGTGCTGTGCGCCTGGACGCTGGTACCGATCTGGTTGATCGCGCTCGGCGCCGTCGGCGGGCGCGACGTGGTGAACGCCTGGCCGAAAAGCTTCCTGCCGGACGCTTCTACCCTCGCAACGCTGCGGGCTTTCCTCGACGTCGAGGGCGTCTGGACTGCCGCGCTGGTCAGCATCGAGGTTGCCGTGCTGTGCATGGCGTTCTCCCTGCTGCTTGGCGCGCCGGCGGGCTACGCGCTGGCCCGCTACCGCTTCCGCGGTGCCACCGGCTACCGGCTGCTGATCCTGCTCACCCGCGCCTTTCCGGTCGGCATTCTCGCCCTGCCGCTCACCATCACCTTCATCCGCCTCGACCTCTACGACCGCCCG
>CAIMEK010000338.1 GCA_903839965.1 uncultured Acetobacteraceae bacterium
CTGCGGCGCGGCCAGCCCGGCGCCGGGCGCGTCCTCCATGGTCTCGAACATGTCGGCCACCAGGCGGCGGATTTCCGGCGCCGTCGGATCGGCGACCGGCTCCGCGCGTTGCAACAGCACGGGGTGGCCCATGCGGGCGATCTTCAGGATGGGCATGCGGCGATTCCTCCCCCGGGGCGGGTCGATTCAGATGCGGCGTTGGGCAGATGCGGCGTTGGCGATTGCCGGCGTGCGTGTTATAGCGCCCGCCTTCTGGTCCGGGCAGTCGCCCGGGCCCCATTTTCGCGTCCCGCCAAGCGGGCGCTTCGATGAGAGGAGCAGGCTGCCAGGTGCAGGTTCTCGTTCGCGACAACAACGTCGATCAGGCGCTGAAAGCGCTCAAGAAAAAGATGCAGCGGGAAGGTATCTTCCGGGAGATGAAGCTGCGCCGGCACTATGAGAAGCCCTCGGAGCGCCGCGCCCGCGAGGCCGCCGAGGCAGTCCGCCGCGCCCGCAAGATGGAGCGCAAGCGGCTCGAGCGCGAGGGCTTCTGACGCCCTGAATTCCCGAATTTGCTAGCCTGCCGAAAGGGTTGCCGCCACCAGGTCGGCCACCGCGTGGTCGCCTTGCGCCCTGAGCGCGGCGATGACGGCCTCGCGATCGGCGGCGCTGCGGTTCTGGCTCATTTTCCACTGTGCCTCGACGCGCTCGGCCCGTAGCCGAAAGCCGCGGATGCCGCGCAGCATGCCGTCGCGATAGCCGCCCGCCAGCGAGTCGAGGTCGAACCCGCCCGGGTCATGGCTCGCCAGCGCTCGCAGCATGTCGGCCAGCGCCTCGCCTTGCAGGCGCTGCAGATGGCCGTGCACGTGCACCGCCGCATAGTCCCAGGTCGGCACGGCGGGCTGGGTGCGATACCAGCCCGGCGAAATGTAGGCATGCGGCCCGGCGAACACTGCCATCGCGGCAGCGCCGTCGAAGCTCGCGCATTGCGCGTTGGCGGCCGCCAGGTGGCCGGTCAGGACGATGTCATCCTTGTCATGGGTGATGACAAACGGCACGTGCGAGGCCTCGATGCCCGCCTCGCCGCAGGTCACCAGCAGTGCGAACGGGTTGGCGGCGATCAGGCCGGCAATCCGGGTGCGGTCGGTCTCGGTGAATGCCGGGCGCAAATGCATGGCGGTGGCTCCTGGGCAGGCCGATAGGTCTATGCCATCATTGGTCTGCCCGGAACCGCCAATCCATGCCCGATTTTGCAGACCAAACCCGCCAACACGCCGTGTTCGACCGGCTCCGCCGCGGCATCATGGCCGGCACGCTGGCGCCCGGCGCACGGCTGCCGCCCAGCCGCCACCTCGCCGAGGAACTTGGCGTGGCACGGCAGACCGTGGTGCTGGCCTATGAGCGCCTGGCCGCCGAGGGCTACGTGCGGGCGCGCGTGGGCAGCGGCACTTTCGTCGCCACCGACCTGCCGGACGCCGCCCCTTTCCCCGCCGTCCCCGCCGCCGCGGCGGCCAGCCCGTTGTCGCGGCGCGGCGCGGCGCTCGCCGTCATCCCGGCCCGCGCCGCCGGTCCGCTGGCCGCCAACCCGGTAACCGATGGGCCGGCCTTGCTTGCCCCCGGCGTGCCGGCGCCGGAACTGTTCCCCGTGCAGGCCTGGACGCGGTGCACAACGCGGGTGCTGCGCCGGCTGACCCCCGAGCATTTCGGCTACCCGGACCCGCAAGGCTACCTGCCGCTGCGCTCGGCCATCGCCGCCCATCTGGCCGCCAGCCGCGGACTGATCGCCGACCCCGCGCATATCGTGGTGACCGCCGGCACCCAACAGGCGTTGCGCGTGGCCGCCGATCTGCTGCTCGACCCCGGCGACCCGGCCTGGGTGGAAAACCCGGGCTACATCGCCGGCCGCGGCGCGCTCTGCGCCGCCGGCGCCGTGCCGGTGCCGGTGCCAAGCGACGAGGAAGGCATCGACGTCGCCGAGGGGGTGCGCCGCGCGCCGCAGGCCCGCCTCGCCCTGGTCGCCCCCTCGCACGCCACCCCGCTCGGCGGCGCGCTGCCGGTCGGGCGGCGGCTGGCGCTGCTGGACTGGGCCGCGCGGGCGAATGCCTGGCTGCTGGAAGACGACGCCGACTCCGAGTTCCGCTGGCAGGGCAAACCCCTGCCGCCGCTGGCCTCGCTCGATGCCGCCGGCCGGGTGATCTATTGCGGCACCTTCAGCAAGTCGCTGGCCCCCGCGCTGCGCCTCGGTTTTGCTCTGGTGCCGCCGCCGCTGACGGCGGCCTTCGTCCGGGCCCGTACGCTGATGGACCGCGGCATGGATGTTCCTGCACAGGCCGTGCTGGCCGAGTTCATGCAGCAGGATGCGCTGGGAGCGCATATCCGCCGCATGCGCACCGAATACGCCCGCCGCCGGCTGGCTTTGCTGGAAGCCCTGGCACGGCACTGCCCGGCGGTTTCCCCGGTGGCGGCGCCCGGCGGGCTGCACCTGGTGCTGCGGCTGCCCGCGGAACTCGACGAGGCGGCGGTGGTACGGGCGGCGCGCGCCCGCGGCATCGCGGCCTCGCCGTTGGCCGCCTACTACATCGGCACCCCGGCCCTGTCCGGGCTGGTGGTGGGCTTCGCGGCCACGCCTGCGGCGCGCGCCACCGAGGCCGCGCGTCGGCTGGCGGCGGCCATCCGGGCGGCCTGAAGCCTACAGCCCGGCCTGCTCCAGGCGCAGGATCGCCCGGGCACAGGCTTGTGCGCGCGGCACCAGACTGTCGAGGCGGAGAAACTCCTCGGGGCTGTGCGCGCCGCCGCCGACCGGGCCCACGGCACATAACGTCGGCACGCCCAGCGCCGCGGTGAAGCCCGAGTCGGCGCAGCCGCCGGCGAACTCGCCTGCGGTCGCGAAGCCGCTGTCGGCCGCGGCACCCACATAGAGGTCGAACAGCTTCCTGGCCGCCGGCGACTGCACGAGCGGGTAGAACTCGCCGCGAATCGTCAGCTCCGCCCGCGTGCCAGGAACAAAACTGCACTCGATGATGGCGGCGATGCGCGGCATGACGTCGTCGCGGTCCTCGGCCTTCACATAGCGCAGGTCGATCTGCCCCTCCGCCCAGGGCGCCACCGTGTTCACGCTCTGCCCGCCCGAGACCAGCCCGACATTCAGCGTGATGCCGCGCTCCAGCTCGGTGAGCGCATGGATCGCCTGCACCTTGCGCGCCAGCTCCTCGATGGCGCTGATGCCCTCGCGGAAATTGCCGCCGGAATGGGCGGCCTTGCCGGTAACCCGGAAGGCCATGAACACGCCGCCCTTGCGCCCCGTCACCACATTGCCGGTCACCCGGCCCGGCTCGCTGTTGAACACCACCCGCGCCCGCCGCGCCTCCACCTCGATCACCGGCCGACCCTCCGGCGAACCGATTTCCTCGTCGCCGGTGAACAACCCCACCAACGGCGCCGGCGCCCCGCCGAAACGATGGAAGGCGGCGAGAATGAAAGCGTTCATCACCAGCCCGGCCTTCATGTCGGCCACGCCCGGGCCATAGGCGACGCCGTCGCGCAGGGTGAACGGCCGCCGCGCGACCTCGCCCTCGGGGAACACGGTGTCGCAATGGCCCATCAACAGAATATTGCCGCCGGCATTGCCGAGCGGACCGTCCCACGCGGCGCTGGCCCGCAGGCAGTCGCCGTGGCGGACCTGCGGCAACCGCTCCACCGCGACCCCCTCAGCGGCCAGGAAGCGCTCGATGACCGCGCCAACCGCGTCGATGCCGGGCTTGTTGTAGCTGCCGCTGTCGATGTCGACCATCTCACGCAACATCGCCACCATGGCGTCGTGCTGCGCGGCCAACCAGGCGAGAATTTGCGGTTCGCTGCTCATCGGAAACTCCTCCCAGACATTAAGCAAGGAAGGCGAGGGCGCTGCCCTCGACCCGCCAAGGGCCGGGAGGCCCTTGGAACCCGATACTTGGCTGCGCCAGCAGCCATCAAACGCTATCGAAACCTGATTGAAGGCTGCTGGC
>CAIMEK010000339.1 GCA_903839965.1 uncultured Acetobacteraceae bacterium
AGGTTATGGTTGCGGCGGATGTAGCTGATGATCGCCTCGTCCATCTTGTCGCCGCCGACCCGCACGCTGCGCGCGTAGACGATGCCGCCCAGCGAGATCACCGCCACCTCGGTGGTGCCGCCGCCGATATCCACCACCATGCTGCCCGACGCCTCGGTCACCGGCAGCCCGGCGCCGATCGCCGCGGCCATCGGCTCCTCGATCAGCAGCACCTTGCGCGCCCCGGCGCTCTCCGCGCTCTCCTGGATGGCCCGGCGCTCGACCGCCGTCGAGCCCGAGGGCACGCACACGATCACCATCGGCGAGGCGAAGGCGCGCCGGTTGTGCACCTTGCGGATGAAATGCTTGATCATTTCCTCCGCCACCTCGAAGTCGGCGATGACGCCGTCGCGCAGCGGCCGGATCGCCTGGATGTTGCCGGGGGTGCGCCCCAGCATCAGCTTGGCCTCCTCGCCGACCGCCAGCACCTGCTTCTTGCCACGCACGTCGGCGATCGCCACCACCGAGGGCTCGTCCAGCACGATGCCGCGCCCCTTGACGTAAACCAGGGTGTTCGCGGTGCCGAGGTCGATCGCCATGTCGGCTGACATGAAGCCGAGCAACCGTGCAAACATGTAAGGGAAACCTTCATCGCCTCGGGAAGGGGCAGGGCTTAGCCCGCCGCCCCCGCCGGGGCAAGGGGCCGCTCGCGCACTTGCGAGCGCTCCGCCCGCCCGCCGCCACCGTGCCGCCGCGACCTTTCCTCATTCCGTGCGTTGTTCTACGAACAAACACGCAGGAAGATAAGGCAGCCATGAGGAAAGCGACCATGACCGTGGCGCTGCTCGCCGCCTTGAGCCTCGCGCCCTGCGGCAGCGATCCGCTGACCCGCGGCGTAACCGGCGGCGCAATCGGTGCCGTCGGCGGCGCCGTCCCCGCCCGCTGAGCCTCCGCATATGCCCAGGTCGGCCCGTTTGGCGCCAGGCAGGTTGAGGCCCGGCGCGCGCGCCGACGCGCCGGACCGGCGGCAGCTTGCCGCCTGGCTGGCGGTGGCGCTGCTGACAGGCTGCGCCACGCCGCCGACGCCCGGCGTCAGCCTCGACATCATCGCCGAGGCGCGCGCCGACCCTTCGCGGCGCCTCGAGCTGATGCGCCGACAGGGCGAGCGGTTTGCCCACGCGCCGTTCCTGTCGGGCAACCGTGTCGAGTTGCTGATCGACGGTCCGACCTCCTTCGCCGCGCTGGCCGAAGCCATCCGCTCCGCGCGCAGCCGCGTCGACATGGAGACCTACGAGTTCGACGACGTCGCCGGGGCCGAATTCGCCGACATCCTCCTGGCGGCGCGGTCGCGCGGGGTGGAGGTGAACCTGATCCACGACGCCTGGGGCACCGCCGGCACCACCTCGACGCTGTTCGACCGATTGCGCCGCGGCGGGGTTCAAGTGCTGGAGTACAATCCGCTGTTCCCCAATGCGCGCGTCCCGTTCGACGTGAACGACCGCGACCACCGCAAGTTGCTGTGCGCAGACGGCAAGGTGGCGATTACCGGCGGGGTGAACATCACGCAGTTCTACCAGGACGCACCGGGGCAATCCGCCGCCGACCCGCAGGACCGGGCCTGGCGCGACACCGACGTGCGCATCGAGGGGCCGGTGGTCGCCCAGTTCGAGCAGTACTTCATGGAAACATGGCGCCAGCAAAAGGGGCCGGCGCTCGCGGCGCCGCCGCCCGCGCCCGCCGCGTTCCCCGACGGCACCCTGGTGCAGGCCATCGACGGCGCGCCGGAGGATGGCCAACCGCTGATCTACCGCACGTTGCTTGCCGCCATCGCGTTGTCCGGCAGGTCCGTGCACCTCACCACCGGCTTCTTCGTGCCGACCCCGGACCTGGCGCACGCGCTCCAGGCAGCGGCGCGGCGGGGCGTGGACGTGCAAGTGATCGTGCCGAGCCTCAGCGAGAGCGATACCGCCATCGCCGCCGGGCGAGCCAAGTACGGCGACCTCCTGGAGGCCGGGGTGAAGCTGCACGAATTCCAGGGACGTGTCCTGCACGCCAAGACCGCGGTCATCGACGGCATGTGGTCGGCGGTCGGCTCCTCGAACCTGGACTGGCGGAGCACCGTCTGGAACAACGAAATCGACGCGATCATCCTCGGCACCGATTTCGGCGGCCGGTTGGAAGCGGTGTTCCGCGCCGACATCGCCGACTCCCGCACCATCGACCTCGCCCACTGGCGCCGCCGCAGCCTGCTCGAGCGATTACGGGAGCTGAAAGCCAAGCTCGTCGAGGAACTGCTGTAGCCTCCCTCCCCCTGCCCCCGAGGGAGGGGGCAGGCGGAGGGGTCGACTCCTTAAGCCGTCAGCGCCTCCGGCTCGGTGCGGGCGCGCTTGACCAGCAGCTTGTTGAGCGCGTGCACATAGGCGCGCGCCGAGGCGACGATGGTGTCGGTGTCCGAGCCCTGCCCGTCGACCAGCTTGCCGTCCTCTTCCAGCCGCACCGTCACCCGCGCCTGGGCGTCGGTGCCCTCGGTGATGGCGCCGACCGAATACAGCCGCAGCGTGGCCTCATGCGGGAACAGCTGGCGGATGGCGATGAAGGTGGCGTCCACCGGCCCGTCGCCGGTCGCCGTGGCGGTGTGCAGGACGCCGTCGATCTCCAGTTCCATCGCCGCCGTCGGCTTGACCCGGCTGCCCGCGTGCACATCGAGCGAAATCAGGCGAATGCGGGTGTGGTCGCGCATCACCTCGTCGTCGACAAGAGCGGAAATGTCGTCGTCGTAGACGATCTTCTTGCGGTCGGCCAGGTCCTTGAACCGGCGGAACGCGTCGTTGAGCTGGTTGTCGCCGATATCGCCGTAGCCCAGCGTGCGCAGTTTGTTGCGGAAGGCGGCGCGGCCGGAGTGCTTGCCCATCACCAGGTTCGAGCGGGTCCAGCCCACGCTCTCCGGCGTCATGATCTCGTAAGTGGCGGCGTTCTTCAGCACGCCGTCCTGGTGGATGCCGCTCTCATGGGCGAACGCGTTGCGCCCGACGATCGCCTTGTTGGGCTGCACGTCGAAGCCGGTAATCGCGGAGAGCAGCCGCGAGGTGCGCAGGATCTTCTGCGTCACCACGGAGGATTTGCAATCCACCGCGTCCGGGCGCGTGCGCAGCGCCATGACGATCTCCTCCAGCGCCGCGTTGCCGGCCCGTTCGCCGATGCCGTTGATGGTGCACTCGATCTGCCGAGCGCCCGCCATCGCGCCGGCCAGGCTGTTCGCCGTGCTCAGGCCGAGGTCGTTCTGGCAGTGCGTGGAGAAGATGACGTCATGCGCGCCGGGGGTGTTGGCCCGCAGGTCGGCGATGAGGCCGCCGAACTCGTGCGGCAGGTTCCAGC
>CAIMEK010000340.1 GCA_903839965.1 uncultured Acetobacteraceae bacterium
AGCGCGGCGCGCACGGCCTGGTTGGCGGCGACCCCGCCGGCGACCAGCAACAGCCGGCCGGCAGGGTTGCGGGCGACGAAGGCATCCAGGGCGTGCTTGGCGCGGTCGGCCATCACCTCGGCGACGGCGCGCTGGAAACCGGCGGCGATGTCGGCGGCGTCGCGCCCGGGCAGGGCGCCCGGCGGATAGGCGGCTACCACCTGCGCCACCGCCGTCTTGAGGCCGGAAAAACTGAAATCGCAGCCGGGCCGGCCGCGCAGCGGGCGCGGCAAGGCAAACCGGGCGGCATTGCCGGTGGCGGCCAGGCGCTCCAGCGGCGGGCCGCCTGGCCAGCCCAGGCCGAGCATCTTGGCCACCTTGTCGAACGCCTCGCCGACCGCATCGTCGATCGTGGTGCCGAGACGGATGTAGTGGCCGAGCCCCTCGACGGCGACGCACTGGCAGTGCCCGCCGGACAGCAGCAGCAACAGGTAGGGAAACGGCGCGCCGCCCTCGACCAGCCCGGGTAGGCGCGCGGTGAGCGCATGCGCCTCCAGGTGGTTCACCGCCACGAACGGCAGGTTGTGCATGACCGCCAGCCCCTTGGCGAAGCTGCTGCCGACGATCAGGCCGCCGATCAGCCCCGGGCCGCTGCTGGCCCCGACTCCGCCGAGATCGGCGAACGCCACCCCGGCTTCGGTCATCACCTGGGCCACCAGTCCGGGCAGGTGCGCCAGATGCGCGCGGGCGGCGATTTCGGGCACCACGCCGCCGAAGCGGGCATGCGCGGACTGGCTCAGCACCGCCTCGGCCAGCACGGTTCCCTCGACGGAAAGCACGGCGGCGGCGGTTTCGTCGCAGGAACTCTCCAGGCCGAGCACGGGCCCCGCTATTTCGTTACTATTACGCATTAGACCAGCTTCCATTCGTGCCCGCCCCGCCCTAGGATACCTCGATGGCTCACGCCCCCTCCGCCGCCCCGCCCGGCCCCGCCGGAGGGCCTGGCACGGCACTTCACCCCGGGGCGCGGGTGAAGCCCCATGTGCATGCCCTGCCGCTGCGGGTGGGCACCAGGGGCTCGCCGCTGGCGCTCGTGCAAACCCGCACCTTCCTGGCGGCGCTGCGGCAATTCTGCCCGGTGCTGCGCAGCATGGACGTGTTCGAGGAACACGTCATCACCACCACCGGCGATGCCACCCAGGCCAGCGGCCAGGTGCTGGCGGATATCGGGGGCAAGGGGCTGTGGGCCAAGGAAATTCATGAGGCCCTGCTGGATGGCCGGGTGGATTTCGCGGTGCACAGCCTGAAGGACCTGGAGACCGGACTGCCCGACGGCATCGTGCTGGCCTGCACGCTGGCGCGCGAGGACAGCCGCGATGCGCTGATCCTCGGACGGCACTGCGGCGACCCCGCGCCGGAGCTGGCGGCGCTGCCGCAGGGGGCGGTGGTCGGCTCCAGCTCAGTGCGCCGGCGGGCGCAACTGCTGCATGCCCGGCCGGACCTCAGCGTGGTGCCGATCCGCGGCAACGTGCAGACGCGGCTCGACAAACTCGCCAACGGCGTCTGCGATGCCACGCTGCTGGCGCTGGCCGGGCTGCGCCGGCTCGGGCTGGAGCGGCACGCCTCGGTAGTGCTGGACGTGGCGACCATGGTGCCGGCGGCCGGACAGGGCATCGTGGGCGTCACCGTGCGCGCCGACGACGACGAACTCCGCGAACTGCTGGCGGCGATCGAGGATCCCGAGGCCCGCGCGGTGGCGCAAGCCGAGCGCGCCCTGCTGGCGGAATTGGACGGCTCCTGCCGCACCCCGATCGGCGGCCATGCGCGGCTGGCACCCGATGGGAACCTGGCGCTGACCGGGCTGGTGGCGCGGGCGGACGGCAGCTTCCTGTTGCGGCGCGAGCTGGCCGGACTGCCCGCCGACGCGGTGCGGATGGGGCACGAACTCGGCCGACTGCTGCGGGCCGACAGCCCGCCGGACATTTTCGCATGACCCCGGCCTGAGCATGTCGGTGCTGGTCACACGACCACAACCCGGCGCGGCGGAAACGGCGAGGCGGCTGCTTGCCCTGGGGCGCATCCCGGTGCTGGCGCCGGTGCTCGAAATCGTGCCGCTGGCCGCCGACCTGCCGCTGCCCGGCGGCATCCAGGCCGCGCTCATCACCAGTGCCAACGCCCTGGCGGCACTCGGCGGCCATGCCGGGCTGCCGCTGCTGGCGGTGGGCGACGCCACCGCCGCGAAGGCACGAGCCCGCGGCTTCGCAACGGTGCACAGCGCCGCGGGCGACGCCGATGCGCTGGCGGAGCTGGCAAAACGGGTCTGCAACGCCGCCGGCTTGCCGCTGCTGCTGGCCGGCCAGCAGGGCCAGGGACGCGATCTCGCCCAGGCGCTGCGCGCGGCCGGCTTTACGGTGATGCACTGCAGCACCTACGCCGCCCGACCGGTGGCGGCACTGCCGGAAGCGGCGCGCGCGGCTTTGTGCGCCCACCAGGTGGAAGCGGCGTTGTTCTTTTCGGCGGCGACGGCGCAGGCTTTCGTCTCGCTGGCGGTCTCGTTGCCAACAGATACCTTTACACGCGCGCAGGCCCTGGCAATCTCGCCCGCAGCCGCGGTGGCGCTCTTGCCGTTGCCGTGGGGCCGCATTCGCGTCGCCTCCGCTCCTGATCAGGACGAACTGTTAGGCCTCCTGCCATGACCGAAAACGCTTCTGCCCCGGCCGACCCGTCGGACCAGCTCCCCGCGCCCGCCGAGCCGCCGCCCCAGCCGACGGGGCGAAACATGTTCGGCCTGCTGGTGGCGGTGGGCTTCGTGATCACCGCGGCCGGGGGCGCGTGGCTCTACGAGCAGCATCAGGACATCGTTGCGCGTATCCAGCCGGCGCCGCCGCCGTTCGATACCGGGCGCTTGTCCGCCCTGGAAAGCCGACTCGACACGGTCCAGCAACGCCTGGCGCAGCTTGAGCAACGTCCCCTGCCCGCCCCTGCCGCGGCGGGGGCTCCCGCGCCGGACCTCAAGCCGCTGGAGGCCCGGCTGGACCAGGTTTCGGCCAAAGTAGCCGCGCTGCAAGGGGCCGATGCCGGCGCCGCGCAGGCGCTCACGGCCAAACTGCAGGCGTTCGAGCAACGCCTCGCCGAAGCCGAACAACGCCAACAGGCCGTCAACGCCGGGGCCGCTCGCACCGCCCGGCTGCAAGCCGCCACGGTGGCGCTGGAAGCCGGCCGGCCGCTCGGCGACATCCCCGGTGCGCCGCCCGCCGTCGCCCGGTTCGGCACCGCCAGCCCACCCACCTTGGCATCGCTGCGGCTGGCCTTTCCCGACGCTGCCGCTGCCGCGGAACAGGCCAGCCGACCCTCCACCACCGGCCTTTCGCTGGCGGACCGGTTGTGGCAACGCGCGCAGAGCCTCGTCACTGTGCAACAGGGCAACAAGGTGCTGATCGGCCCGCCCTCGGTGCGCGTACTGGCGCAAGCCCGGGCACTCCTCGATGCCGGCGACCTCGCCGGCGCGGTGGCCGCGCTCGGCCCACTCGATCCCCCGGCCGCCGCGGCGATGGCGGAATGGCGCGCACAGGCGCAGTCGCTGCTCGATGCCCGGGCAGCGCTTGCCAGCATGGCGCGCTCCTGATGCGCCGCGTCATCCTGATCATCGTCGCCGCCGCGCTCGCGCTGGCCGCGGCGTGGTGGCTCGGCGGCCTCACCGGCCATGTGTCCGCGACCATCGCGGGGCTGAACGTCGAGGCGCCGGCGGCGATCGCCCTCGTGGTGCTGGCGGCCTTCGTACTGCTGGTGCACGTGCTGCTGCGGCTGCTGGCAGGGCTGCTGCACCTGCCGGGCCGGTTGCGGTTCTGGAGCGCGCGCCGCCGCCGCACCGCCGGCGATGCCGCGGTGTCGCGCAGCCTGGTGGCGCTGGCCGCCGGCGAAGCGGGCGACGCACGCCGCCAAGCCGACCGCTCGCGCCGCCTGCTGGGCGATACGCCACAAACCCTGCTGCTGGCCGCCGAGGCCCGCCGCCTCGCCAAGGAGGAGGCGCTCGCCGGCGAGATCTACGGCCTGATGGCCACCCGCGCGGACTCGGCCTTCCTCGGCCTGCGCGGGCTGTTCCGCCAGGCCATGGCCCGCGAGGACTGGGACGCAGCGGCCGCCCTGGCGCGTCGGGCGGAAACCGTCCACCCTGGCGGCGCCTGGCTGCGCGACGAACGCGCGCAACTGGCCGTGCGCACCGGCAACTGGGCGCAGGCCCTGACGCTCGCCGGTCCCGACGCGCCGGTGGCGGACTTCGCCATCGCCGCGGCCGAGGCCGAGGGCGACCCGGTGCAGGCTACCCGCCTCGCCCGCCGCGCCTGGAAGGCCAACCCCTCCCTGGCGCCCGCCGCCCTGGCCTACGCCCGCCTGCTGCGCCGCAGCGGCCGGGAATCGCGCGCCATCGACGTCGTCCAGCAGGCCTGGGCGAACTTCCCCCACCCCGACCTCGCCAACTTCGCCCTCGAATCGATAACCGACCGGTTGGACCGGGTGAAAGCGGCCGAACGCCTCGCCGCGCGGCAACCGAACCACCCGGAAAGCCACCTGCTGCTGGCCCGGGAAACCCTCGCCGCCGGCCTCATCGGGGCAGCCCGCAGGCACGCCGAGGCGGCCCGCCGCGCCGGCCTGACCCAGCGACGCCTGTGGCTGCTGCTGGCCGATATCGAAGCCGAGGAACACGGCGAAACCGAGGAAGGCCGAGCTGCCCAGCGCGACGCCCTGCGCCAGGCCGCCAGCGCCGAACCCGATCCGGCTTGGCACTGCCAGACCTGCGGCACGAACTACCCGAACTGGCAACCGGCCTGCCCGGCCTGCCACACCGCCGGCCACATCCGCTGGGGCGGCCCGACGCGGCTGGCGCTGTCGGGACCAAGTTAGCAAGGCCATGGGCTTCGCCCCTGGCCTTTCTTTCCTACCTCCCCCACCACGCGCGGATGGTTGATGGGGTTGAGGTGGGGGGGGACGTTCACCATGTGAACGGGCAGGAAAAGCGTCGCCGTTGCCTCGGGGAGGGGCGGTGATGGAGGTCGCCTGAGACAGGGACGAGAAGCATATGGACATCGAGAAGTTCACCGAGCGTTCGCGCGGGTTCATCCAGGCCGCGCAGACCATTGCCATCCGCGAGTTCCACCAGCAGTTGGCGCCCGAGCATTTGCTGAAGGCGTTGCTGGACGATGAGGAGGGGGCGGCGGGGGGCCTGATTCGTGCCGCCGGCGGCGATGACAAGGTGGCGCGGGCCGCGGTCGATGCCGAGGTGGCGAAGCTGCCAAAGGTTTCCGGCGGCGGGGCCGGCCAGCCGCAGGCGACGCCTGGGTTGGTGCGCCTGCTCGACGCTGCCCAGCGGGCCGCGCAGCAGGCGGGCGACGAGTAGGTCGCGCAGGACAGGTTGCTGATTGCGCTGGCCGGGTCCGATGGGGCCGCGGCGCGGGCGTTGCGCAGCGCGGGGGCGACGCCGCAGGCGCTGGAGCATGCGGTGGCCGACATCCGCAAGGGCCGCAAGGTTGACAGCGCGAATGCCGAGGCGGGGTTCGAATCGCTGAAGAAGTTCACCAAGGACGTCACC
>CAIMEK010000341.1 GCA_903839965.1 uncultured Acetobacteraceae bacterium
CCCATGAACCAATTCTCAAAGTGTGAACACTTGAGAACACCCGGCGGCCTGGGACGGCCGCCAGTTGCGAGTTGCGAGTTGTGGTTCGACAGGCTCACCACCCTGAGCGAAGCCGAAGGGCGAGTTTCGAGTTGCGGGGAGGATTTCACCACGAAGACACGACGACACAAAGACGAGGTCGCAGGCCGGAGGCGCGGCGGTCAGTCCGAATTTGCCCTATACCCTAAACCCTGTACCCTAAACCCTATGCCGCGAGCATCGCGGCATGTGAACACTTGCGAAGTGCGCCAGGCAAAGCTTGGGCAAGGAGGTTGCTGATGTAGAAGAGCATAAACCTTGTACGTAGGACCCAGCGGGTAACCAATCCCGTCCGGTAAAGCTGGCCAGCAGCCGGAAGCGAGTCTTGCGTGGGCATGGGGCAACCCGTGACTGCGAAGCGTAGACAGCGAGTGTGCAGGCCGTGCGATTGAGCCCCGAAATTGTTGAAATGTGAGAGCCGACGTTGTTTCGCAAACGGAAGGCAGCATCTCTCTGTCCCGTAAGGGACCTGGGAAGAGTGATCTCACCGGGGTCGCAGAACAGGGCATGTCCACCGGAGGGTCCGCCAGGAACCTGGGAGACCCTGTCGTCTCCACGTCTAACGCCGGCTCAGGGGCAACCGGCATGAAAACCCCCGGTCCATCTGTCGTGTGTCGCGGACGGATGGGAGCGTGGCTCGGGCTGCGAGACACCAAGCACAGCGGCACAGGCGTGGTACCGCCAAACGAAGGCAACGAAGTGCGGCGAGACGGATGACAGGGAGTCGGAGCATCTCGTAGTACCGACGACGCAGGGACACTCGCCCCAGAGGACCCTGCCGAGGGAAGGGGATGCCGAATCATGGAACCGTTGGGAGGAAACATGACCAGTACATCGAGACTGGGCAACATGTGTACGAAACACCAACGGATAGCGACATGGGTATGCAGCGAATCCATGATCCGAAGAGCCGGATGCGGCAATTCCGCATGTCCGGATCCGTGGGGGCCCGGGGTGGGAAACCACCCCGGGCTACCCGACCGCGGACGAGCATTCGCACGGCGTCGACGGGGGCGGTGTTGGGCAGAAGCATGGCGAACTCGTCTCCGCCGAACCGGGCGACGGCGTCGCTGCCCCGGGTGGCGGAGCGGAAACATTCGCCCAGCGTCTGGAGCACCTTGTCGCCGAGGGCGTGCCCGTACTTGTCGTTGAACTGCTTGAAGTGGTCCACATCGACCAGGATCAGCGAGCTGAACCCGCCATAGCGTTGGATGCGGTGCAGTTCGGAGGACAGGCGATCCAGGAAGCATCGCCGGTTCGGAAGGCCGGTCAATTCATCGGTATGGGCGATCCGCTGGAGACGTTCGTTGGTTCCGTGGAATTGCTTGAGAATCGCCTCCTTCTCCTCCAGGGCCAATTCGAGTTTCATCAGGGTGGACTTGTGCTCGGTGGTGTCGCGCGTCACGCTGAGCACCGAGAAAATCCTGCCCGTGGCGTCGCGCTCGGGCGTCAGAATCGACTGGAAACTCCGCGTCTTGCCCCGGACCGCCACCTCGAATTCATCGCAGGCGGGTTGCCCTGTGCGGAAGGTCTTTCGCACGATGCGGGACCATTGCTTCCTCAC
>CAIMEK010000342.1 GCA_903839965.1 uncultured Acetobacteraceae bacterium
AGCATCCGGCTGTCCTCGTCGGTGAAGTCCGGATGCGGGCGGATGCCGGCGCGCGCCAGCAGGGGGGCGCATTCCTGCAGGATGCGGCCTTTCGGCACGGCCAGGATGAGGCCGTCCGTGGTCTCGGGCTCCAGCGCGGCGGAGGGAAATTCGGCGGTCATGCGCGGCGCTCCTACACCAGGGCATGCCCGGCCGAAAGCCTTAGCCCGGCAACCGTTCTATGTCGGCGCCGCACGCGGCCAGCTTCTGCTCCACCGCTTCATAGCCGCGATCGAGGTGGTAGACGCGGTTCACCACCGTCTCGCCGCGCGCCGCCAGCCCCGCCAGCACCAGGCTCACCGAGGCGCGCAGGTCGGTTGCCATCACCGGCGCGCCCGACAGCGCCGGCACGCCGCGCACGATCGCCGAAGCCCCGTGCACGTTGATGCGAGCGCCCATGCGGTTGAGCTCCGGCACGTGCATGAAGCGGTTCTCGAAAATGGTCTCGGTGACCATCGCCGCCCCGTCGGAGACGCACATCAGCGCCATGTACTGAGCCTGCATGTCGGTCGGAAAGCCGGGATAGACCTCGGTCATCACGTCCGCGCCATGCAGCCGGCCGGTCCGGCGCACCGTGACCCCGCCGGGCCGTTCCACCACCTCCACGCCGGCCTCGTCCAGGGCGCGCACGAGGGCGGCGAGGTGGTCCATCCGGGCGCCGCGCAGGTGCACCTCGCCGCCGGTGATGGCGGCCGCGCAGGCATAGGTGCCGGTCTCGATGCGGTCGGGGACGATGGCGTGGGTGGCGGCGTGCAGCCGCCGCACGCCGTCCACGGTCAGCCGGTCGGTGCCGACGCCCTCGATGCGCGCCCCCATGGCCAGCAGGCACTCGGCAAGGTCGGTGATTTCCGGTTCGCGGGCGGCATTGGCCAGCACGGTGCGGCCGTCGGCCAGGCTGGCCGCCATCAGCAGGTTCTCGGTGGCGCCGACGCTGGGGAAGGGGAACACGATGGTGGCGCCATGCAGCCCCTGCGGCGCCTCGGCCTGGGCGTAGCCGCCGTCGAGCCGGATGGTCGCCCCCATCTGCTCCAGCCCCTTGAAGTGCAGGTCGACCGGCCGGGTGCCGATGGCACAGCCGCCGGGCAGCGACACCCGCGCGTGGCCCATCCGGGCCATCAGCGGGCCGAGCACCAGCACCGAGGCGCGCATCTTGCGCACGATGTCGTACGGTGCCTCGGTATTGCTGATCGGGCCGCCGATCGACAGCTCGCGGCCGCCGGCGAGCGGGCGCTCCACCGCGACGCCGTGCTGCGCCAGCAGCGCCGCCATGGTGTGGATGTCCACCAGGTCGGGAACGTTGGTCAGCGTGAGCCGCTCGTCGGTCAGCAGGCCGGCCGCCATCAGCGGCAGGCCGGCGTTCTTGGCGCCGCCGATGACGATCTCGCCGGAAAGCGGCCGGCCGCCGCGGATGCGAATCTTGTCCATGGCCCCTCTTTACCCGCCCTCAGCCCAGCCGTGGAAGCGACACGCCGCGCTGGCCCTGGTACTTCCCGGCCTTGTCGGCATAGCTGGTCTCGCAGGGCTCGTTGCCCTGCATGAACAGGAACTGGCAGATGCCCTCATGGGCATAGATCTTGG
>CAIMEK010000343.1 GCA_903839965.1 uncultured Acetobacteraceae bacterium
CCGGCAGGTGCTGCAGCAGCGCGTGCGCGAGCTGGCCGCGACGGAACCGCGCCCCGGCCATGTCGCGCTCGGCCAGCGGGCTGGCGGCCTGCGGCACCGGGCCCATGTCGGCGCCCTCCGGCCGGCTCGGCGCCAAGGGTGAGGGCGGCAGCTTCTCGCGCGGCGGCGCGGCCGGCGTCCAGCCCGGCGCCAGTCCGGCCCAGGCCGGCAGCGGCGCGGACGCGGCTTCGCCGGCTCCGGCCTCCTCCGCTTGCGGCGGCCGGGTTTGCGGGCAGGCGTGGCGCAGGGTTTCGCCCTTCCAGGGCAGCGTCGCGGGCAATGCCGCCGCAGCCAGGCGGGCAAAGCCGCGGCCGACGAGTTCGTACCAGCACGCCTCCGGCAGCGTCCTGCGCGGCTGCCAGCCGCAGACCACCAGGCGGTCCTCGGCCCGGGTAAGCGCCACGTAGAGCAGCCGGTTGTGCTCCTCGCGGGCCTTCGCCGCCGCCGCCTGGCGCAGCGCGTCGGAGGCCGAACAGCGCAGTTCCTTGCGCGGCGACCACACCGGCACCCACCGCTCATCCAGCGGATCGGGCGCCCACATCAGCGGCCCCTCGTCGGGCGGCACCGCGGTGGTGTCGGGCAGGATGACCAGCGGCGCCTGCAGCCCCTTCGCCCCATGCACCGTCATCACGCGCACCAGGCCGCCCGCCCCTTCGGCCTCGCGCTTGATCTCCGCGGCGGACTGGCGCAGCCAGTGCAGGAAGCCCTGCAGCGCCGGCGGATGGCTGCGCGCATGCACCAGGGCGGCGCCGAGCAGTTCGTCGATCGGCTCCGCCGCCTCCGGTCCCAGCCGCGCCAGCAGCCGGGCCCGCCCGCCCAGCCGCCCGAGCGCTTCCACCAGCAGGGCGTGCGGCGAGGCGTAGTCAACCCGGGCCAGCAGGGCGGCGACGAAATCGTGCGCCGCCTGCCATTCGGGGCGCTCGTGGGCGCGCGCGCGCAGCGTCGGCCACAGCGGGGCTTTGCGGCCCATCGCCAGCATCATCAGGCTGTCGTCGGCCAGGCCGCCCAGCGGGCTGGTCAGCACGCAGGCCAGTTGCAGGTCGTCCTCGGGCAGCAGCAGCACGTCGCAGAGCGCGAGCAGGTCGGCGACCGCCGGCTGGTCGGTCAGCATCAGCCGGTCCAGTCCCGCCACCGGCACCTTGTTCGCTTTCAACGCGCGCACCAAGGCGCGGGCAAGGTCGTCGCGGCGGCGCACCAGCACCAGCACGTCGCCGGGCCGCAGCGGACGGCCACGGCTTGCCAGCATGGTGCCGCCGGCGGACTCGCGGGCGATCCAGTCGGCCAGCGCCTCGGCCAGGCGCTGGCGGGCGCTTTTCGAGCCGAGGTTGCGGTCCGGCACCGTCCAGGGCTCGGACGGCGCCTCCTCGGGCGGCGGCGCCAGCGGCCAGAACTCCACTGTGCCGGCATGGCCGGCGCGATCGGCGACGTGGCGCAACTCTCCCGGCTCGCATACCCCCTGCGCGGCCACCGGGTCGGCGAACACGGCGTCGACCAGTTGCAGCACCGGCGCGGTCGAGCGGAACGACACATTCAGGCCGACGTCGCGCCAGCGCTCGCCGGCCGCCGCGACGCGACGGCTGAGCACACCGCGCCAGC
>CAIMEK010000344.1 GCA_903839965.1 uncultured Acetobacteraceae bacterium
GACGGGCAAAGCCCCTGGCCTTGCTGCAAGGTCAGCCGCAGCGCCGCCCGGGTCAGGCTGGCCGAATGCATTCTCGCGGCCGTCGGGGCGTGGGCGTCCGGTTTCCGGACGTCGATGCCGAGTATGACGACACCGCACTCGCCCCCCCCGCCGCGCGAACCGGGCCGGGAGGTCGGATGCGCCTGGTTTTCCGCATGGCACGCGGGTTGCAGCGTGACCACCTATGCACATCACGTGCGTATTCCCGCCACGGGATAGCCCTTTGGTTGCCGTAGCGTCGACGCCGCTTTACGAGAGGGTCGTAAACGCCGCCCCGCCTTCGGCCGCGGCGCATTGGCAATTCGGATGACCGCCCTGCCCCGTCCCCTTCTCGCCATGCTCGGCGTGCTGCCGCTGCTCGCCGGCTGCAGCCTCGGGCCCGATTACCAGCGGCCCGACATCGCGCTGCCGGCCGCTTTCCGCGCCACCGCCGCCACCGGCGCCGAGGCCTGGCCGTCCGGCAAGTGGTGGGAGGGCTTTCGTTCGGTTGAGCTGAACGACCTGGAGGAGCGCGCACGGAGCGGCAATTTCGACCTGCTGGCCGCCGCCGCCCGCATCCTCCAGGCCGATGCCGCGCTGCGCATTGCCGGCGCGCCGCTGCTGCCCACCGTCACCGGCGCCGGCCAGGAACAGTGGAGCCGCACCGCGGTCTCCCGCCGCAGCGGTTCCTCCCTCGGCGGCGGGTCCTCCAGCAGCTATGTGGAAAGCCGCTCCTACTCGCTGACCGGCAGCGTGTCCTACGAACTGGATCTCTGGGGCCGGGTGCGCGCCACCCGCGACGTGGCGCTGGGCAATGCCCAGTTCAGCCGGTTCGACCAGCAGACCGTGGCGCTGACCACCGTCGCCGCCGTCGCCACCACCTGGTTCCAGGCGCTCGCCACCCAGGACCGGCTGGCGATCGCCCAGCGCAACCTCAACGATGCCCAGCAGATTCTAGATGCCATCCGCGCGCGGCTGTCGGTCGGCACCGCTTCGCAGCTCGACGTGTCGCAGCAGGAAGCCCTGGTCGCCGGGCTGCGCACCCAGATGCCCGCCCTGCGCAGCCAGCGCGACCAGTTTCTCAACGGGCTCGGCATCCTGGTGGGCGAGATGCCGGAAGCGATCGTCCTGCCGCCCGGTTCGCTGAACCCCCTGGTGCTGCCCGAGGTGGCGCCCGGGCAGACCTCCGACCTGCTGCTGCGGCGGCCCGACATCGCCTCCGCCGAGGCCCTGTTGGTCGCCGCCAATGCCGATATCCGGGCGGCGCGCGCCAATTTCTTCCCGCAGGTCACGCTGTCGGCCAGCGGCGGCTGGCAGACGCTCGCCATCGGCAGCCTGTTCGGTCCCGGCTCGCTGTTCGCCCAGATGGCGGTCGGCGTGGTGCAGACCATTTTCGACAATGGCCTCAAGCAGGGCCAGTTCGACCAGGCCAAGGGCCGCTACGAGGAACTGGTGGCGACCTACCGCAAGGCGGTGGTGCAGGCCTTCACCGACGTCGAGAACGCGCTCACCGCCTATCGCTACGCCACCGAGCAGGAGGCGCTGGAGCGGGAGGCGGTCGCCACCGCGCAGCGCGCCGCCGACATCGCCCGCGCCCAGGTGCTGGCCGGCACCAGCGACATCGTGCAGGCGCTGCAGGCGCAGACCACGCTGTTCAACTACCTCGACCTGCTGGCGCAGGTGCGGTTGGCGCGCTTTTCCGCCCTGGTGAGCCTGTACAAGGCGCTCGGCGGCGGCTGGACCGTCGATGCCACCGCGCCGCCGCAAACCCGCCTGTTTCAGGGCGTGCTATGATGCCGCCCGGAACCGCCGAAGAGGTGCCATGCGCCGTGCCCTGATCCTGCTGGTCTGCCTGCTCGCAGCCGCCGGCGGCACCTATTGGTGGCTGCAGCTGCGCACGCCCGCCGACACCCCGGCGGCGGCCCGGTCGGGCCCGCCCGGCCGGTTCGCTCGCGGCGGCAATGCCGGCGATGCCATTCCGGTGCTGGTTGCCGCCGCGGAGACGCGCGACGTGCCGGTCTACCTGGAGGGGCTCGGCACCGTGCAGGCCTCCGCCACCGTGACGGTGAAGCCGATGGTGGACGGCCCGCTGGTGGAAGTGCGCTTCAAGGAAGGCCAGGACGTGCGGGCCGGCGACGTGCTGGCGCGCATCGACCCGCGCGTCTACCAGGCGGCGCTGGATGGCGCGGTGGCCAAGAAGAAGCAGGACGAGGCGACCCTCGCCAACGCCCGGCTGGACATGGCGCGCTACGCCAAGCTCGCCGCCACCGCCTACACCTCCGCCCAGCAGGCCGACACCGCCCGCTCCCTGGTGGCGCAACTGGAAGCGCAGGTGCAGTCCGACCAGGCGCAGATCGACAACGCCCGCACCCAGCTTTCCTACACCACCATCGTCGCGCCGATCGACGGGAGGGTCGGCTTCCGCCAGGTGGACAGCGGCAACATCGTGCACGCCTCCGACGTCGCCGGGCTGCTCGTGATTACCACGCTGCGGCCGATTACCGTGCAGTTCACCCTGCCGCAGCAGAGCCTGCCCGCGGTCGCGGCCGCCATGGCGGCGGGCCCGCCGGAGGTGCTGTCGCTGCCGCAGGACGGCAATGCCGGCCCGCAGCGCCCGGTGCTCGACCGCGGCAGCCTGACGGTGCTGGACAACCAGGTCGATCCGGCCACCGGCACCATCCGGCTGCGCGCCAGCTTCCCCAACGAGCGGCTCACCCTGTGGCCCGGCGCCTTCGTCACCGTGCGGCTGAGGGTGCAGACGCTGACCGGCGCCACCGTGGTGCCGCCGGTGGCGGTGCAGCGCGGGCCGCAGGGGCCATACGTCTACGTGGTGAACGACGACCTGAGCACCACGCGGCGGCTGGTGAAGGTGGGCAACGAGGACCAGGTCGCCTCCGTCGTCACCGAGGGGCTGCGCCCCGGCGAGCGCGTGGTGGTCGACGGCGCCTCGCGGCTGACCGACGGCGCCAAGGATACGATTGCGCAGCCGGCCGGTGCCCAGC
>CAIMEK010000345.1 GCA_903839965.1 uncultured Acetobacteraceae bacterium
CGTGGCGCGACCACATCCGGATTGCGCTTGGCGAGGGGTCCCAGATGGATGGTGGGAATCACCATCGCTTTGCGATATTGTTCCGAGAGGAGGATGCGCGGAACTTTATCAACGAAGTGCAAGAGGCGCTGAATCGGAACGTTGAGCGGCGCGCGAAGGAGGGAGGTGCCTCCTAAGGCGTTTTCTGCTACACGTTCTTCGAGGGCGTGGGAGAGAAGGGGCGGGGTGGCGGGCTTGCCTGAAGCGGCCGCAGCGAACCCGTCCGGAACGGAAGGTGGCATGAGCATCGTCGAGGGCCTGCTTGAGGGGGTCGCGCTGCCGCGGATGATACCGGTGCGGCAGAACTTTGCCGCGACGACGCTGCCCGATGTCGCGGCCGCGGCGCGCGCGGAGTGCCGCAAGCCGGCAATCGCCGCGCGGATTCGCCCCGGCGCGCGCGTGGCGGTCGCGGTGGGCAGCCGCGGGGTTGCCGACCTGCCGGTGCTGGTGCGCAGCCTCGTCGGGGAGTTGCAGGCGCAGGGCGCAACGCCTTTCGTGGTGCCGGCGATGGGCAGCCATGGCGGCGCGACCGCGGCGGGACAAACCGACGTGCTGGCCGGCCTCGGCGTGACCGAGGCCTCGGTGGGCTGCCCGATCGTCTCCTCGATGGAGACGGTGCAGCTTGGCGTCACGGAACAGAACGGGCTGCCCGTGCTGATGGACCGCGCGGCGATGGCAGCGGACGGCATCGTGGTGGTCAACCGGGTCAAGCCGCACACCAGCTTCAGCGGCCCGATCGAGAGCGGGTTGGTGAAGATGATCGCCATCGGGCTCGGCAAGCAGAAGGGTGCTGATGCCTGCCACACGTTCGGCTTCGGCGAGATGGGGCGCATCATCGTCGAGATGGCGAAGATCAAGCTGCGCGCGGCGCCTTTCCTGTTCGGGCTGGCCAGCATCGAGAATGCCTACGACCGGGTGGCCAGGGTGGTCGCCATCCCCGCCGAGGAAATCATGGATGCCGAGCCTGAGTTGCTGGTTGAGGCCAGGGCGAACATGCCGCGCATCCGCTTCACCCCGCTCGATGTTCTCGTGGTCGATTGGATGGGCAAGGAGTTCTCCGGCACCGGCATGGACCCGCACGTCACCGGGCGTGCCGCAACGCCGTTCGTCACGACGGCGCAGAGCGTTGCCCGGATGGTGGTTCTCGACCTGAGCGCGGCCAGCCACAGCAACGCCTACGGCATGGGGCTGGCGGACGTCTGCACGCGCCGGCTGTTCGACCAGATCGATTTCGAGGCCACCTACGCCAACCACATCACCTCGAGGGCGCTGGCCGGCGCCCGGATTCCGATGATCATGGAGTCCGACAGGGCGGCGGTGCAGGTTGCGGCCAGGACCTGCGACTGCCCTGAAACGAGCCGGCTTCGTCTGGTGCGGGTGAAGAACACGCTGCAACTGGAGACCATCCTGATCTCCGAGGGGATGCTTGAGGAGGCGCTCGGCAACCCCGGCATATCGGTGCTCGGCCCGGCCGAGGACTGGCAGTTCGACGGGCGCGGCAACCTGCGGATCTGAACCGACATTCTCCAGACGACCGACTCGTCCGACCATCCGACCGGCACGACAACGGCATCCCTGACGTTCTGCAACGTTCCTGCCTCCAGGACGACACCGGCAACCCCGCCGGCTGGCACAAGTATGCCTTCGACGGCCCCTTCTCCGACCTCATCCAGAGCCGCGCCAAAGCTGCTGGTGTAACGCTCGTGCGGTCGAACCGGGAGTTGGCGGAGGAAGCCGACCTGATCATCGGCGTGACACCCAAGGGCGGTACGACGTGACGGCGGGCGGTCCTCACGGCAGGTGGATCTTCAGGCACGACCGCTGGACGGGCACCGTCGAGGTCTGCGACACCTTCGGAAAGAATACTCACGGGGCCGTGGCGCGATGAAGCTCTGGTTCACGCGACGGACGAGGCTGAGCGGGGCGAGCCTGTGCCGGCGCTCACGCTAGAGCGTTTTCACGCTGACTGTCCGTAGCCTGAGTTAGCCAGGTAGTTGGCACACTCTAAGGGGGTGAAGGCGTCCAGGCTGTCGCCGATGCAGCGGTAGAGGGTGTCGCGGGTTCTTGGAGCGGCCTTGCGCAGCAGCGCCTTCAGCTTTGCGATGGCCTGTTCGATCGGGTTCTGATCCGGCGAATACGGCGGCACAAACATTAGCGTAGCGCCGCGTGCTTCGATCGCCTCGCGCACTCCGGCCACCTTGTGGCTGCCCAGATTGTCGGCGAACACGATATCCTCCGGCAGC
>CAIMEK010000346.1 GCA_903839965.1 uncultured Acetobacteraceae bacterium
CAGCAGCGTCGAGAGGTTGTCGCCGAAGATCAGGTTGTCGCCCAGCGCCAGCGCGCAGGGCTCGCCCTCGATCCAGTCGCGGCCGATGTGGAAGGCCTGCGCCAGCCCCTCGGGGCGCGGCTGCTCGGCATAGGTGAAGCGCACGCCGAGCCGGCTGCCGTCGCCGAGCAGGCGGCGGAACTGCGGCAGGTCTTCGGGGGTGGAGATCACCATGATGTCGCGGATGCCGGCCAGCATCAGCACGGTCAGCGGATAGTACACCATCGGCTTGTCGTAGACCGGCAGGAGCTGCTTGGACGTGGCAATCGTCATCGGGTGCAGCCGGGTGCCGGAACCGCCGGCCAGGAGGATGCCCTTGCGCATGCTCATGCTGCACTCCGTGGGGCGGCTGCCCCGGCATTGCCGAGCCGCTGCCCGGCGTAGCGGGCGGCGCGGATGGGCTCCCACCAGGCCCGGTGGGCGAGGTACCAGTCGATGGTGCGCGCCAGCCCACGCTCGAAATCGTGGCCGGCGCGCCAGTCGAGCGCGCGCTCGCTGGCCGACGGGTCGATCTCATAGCGGAAATCGTGGCCGGGGCGGTCGGTGACGTAGGTGATGAGGCGCTCGCGCGGTCCCGCCGGGTCGGGCAGGCGGGCGTCCACCGCGGCGCAGATGGCGCGAACCACCTGCAGGTTGGTGCGCGGCTGGCGGGCGGAGAGGGCGTAGGTGGCGCCGGGCTGGCCGCGTTCGAGCACCCGCACCAGCGCCTCGGCGTGGTCCTCGACGAAGATCCAGTCGCGCATGTTGGAGCCGTCGCCATACACCGGCAGGGGCCTGCCCTCGAGCGCGTTGAGTGCCACCAGGGGGATCAGCTTCTCCGGGAATTGCCAGGGCCCGAAATTGTTGGCCGTGTTGCTGACCAGCACGGGCAAACCATAGGTATGGTGCCAGGCGCGCACCAGGTGGTCGGAGGCGGCCTTGCTGGCGGAATAGGGGCTGCGCGGATCGTACGGCGTCGTCTCGGTGAACGGCGGGTCATTGGGACCGAGCGCGCCGAACACCTCGTCGGTGGAGACGTGGTGGAAGCGGAACGCCGCGGCGCGGGGCGCCGGCAGAGCGGTCCAGTAGGCGCGGGCGATGTCGAGCAGGGTGTAGGTTCCCACCACATTGGTCTGCACGAACGGGCCCGGCCCGTCGATCGAGCGGTCGACATGCGTCTCCGCGGCGAGGTGCATGACCACGTCGGGCTGGAAGGTGTCGAACACCTGGCGCATCGCGGCGTGGTCGGCGATGTCGGCCTCGACCAGCGTGTGGCGCGGGCTGTGCGCGGCCTCTTCCAGCGCGTCCACCGAGGCGGCGTATGTCATCTTGTCGACATTGACGACATTGTGGTCGGTTGAACGCATGATGTAACGCACCACGGCGGAACCGATGAACCCACAACCGCCGGTGACCAGCACCCGCATTCCCAACCTCGTTGCCATTGTCCGTTGAAAATACAACCTGCCAGCCCGGGTCGGGCTGCGCAATCCTTGATTTCCCTCCACCCCCCGTGCTCGCGCAACAGTTCACTGCCGCCGGGCATTTGCTCACGGTGGCTTGAAAAAGACGCTGATTCCATGCGACATCGCTCGGTGCCCCGAACGTGACGCACAGGAGACGACCGCGCCATGGTGCCAGGGATGATCGGCGCGACGGAGACGCGGCTTCGGGAGCTGCTGGTCCCCGCGGTGACCGATGTGCGCGAGGACACGCTGGCATCGGTGGAAATGACGCTGCTGGCAGCCGGCGAAGAGGCGGCCCGGGCGTTGGGCATCCAGTTCGAGGGCGGACCCGACGTGACCGTCGTGGTGACCGACCCGACCCGGCGGCTGGGCCATGTCAACCTGCGGTCCAGCGGGCACTACAACACGCTGTTTTTCGACAATCGCGGCTGGGAGGGCAATTTCTTCGCCAATATTCGCCTGGCGGGCGAAGAATCCATCGCGATGTTCAACCGCATCGACGATGCCTATGTGGCGCTGCACGAGGTGTTCCTGCGCTCGGACCGGCAGTTCCTGTTCTGGGGCGTCGGCGCCTCGGCGGTGAGTTGCAGCCTGGAGATCGAGGGGATCGGCCACGGCATGGTGGTGGGCGACGATGCGCTGATCTCCGGCGGCGTGTGGCTGCGCAATTATGACATGCATGCGATGCATGACCTGAGAAGTGGTGCGCGCATCGGCCGGCCACCGCTGGATACGGTGCTCGAGCGGCACGTGTGGCTGGGCCAGGATGCGCTGCTGCTGAGCTGCGAACGCATCGGCATGGGTTCCATCATCGGCGCCCGCTCGGTGGTGAAGGGCGTGGTGCCGGCGCATGTGGTGGCCGCCGGCACGCCCGCGCGGGTCTTGCGGGAAGGCGTGAGCTGGGGACGCCACCCCTACGGCATGACCGGCAAGGAGCGGATTTCGATAGGATTGCCCGAGTTACCGGAATACTGATGACTTCTCGCCGGCATTGCCGTGCCCCGGATTTGTGGGTAATGAGAAATCCGATCGCGGCGCCGTGATGATGCCTGGGCATCGTAGGAGCAGGCTTTGCAGACCCCGGAATACCTGCCGCATATCGATCTTTTGTTGCAGGCCCTGCGCATCAATCGTGAGCGCCTCAACAGCAAGTCGAAGATCGCGATCGACGCCAAGCTGTTGCGCGGCCTGATCCAGGCCGCCGCTGCGCGCCTGCCGTTTTCGGAAGAGTTCTACCTGCGGGCTTATCCCGACATCGCCGAGGCGCATGCCGCGGGCACCATCCCGGACCTGCAGCAGCACTTCGTCGAATCCGGGTTCTTCGAAGGTCGCTTCGGCGCGCCGCCGCCGGTCGATGAAGCCTTCTACACGTCGTTCTACAAGGACGTGGGGGTAGCCGTGACGCGCGGCGACATCGTCTCGGCGACCGAGCATTACCTGCGCCAGGGCGCGAGCGAGGGCCGTTTGCCCAACCGCCAGATCAAGCCCGAGGTGGACTTCTGGATTTCGCTTCTGCGCGACGATACGCGGGCGACGTGAAACGGCAGGCTTGCAATCCGCAGGGCGCATGCCCGCCGGCGCGTGACAAGGCAGGAAGGCGGCCGGGCAGGCGGCGATGAATGAGCTGCAACGTGCGCATCGGTCGCTTTGCTCAGGTTTCATCAGCGAGGATCTGTTCCGCCGCGCCCTCGGCGGGGGCCGGGCCGACATTTCGCGCGTGGCGGCCTATCTCCGGCTGCCGGTGCCGCAGCGTCCGGTGCTGTCGTGGTATTTCGATCCGGACTACTACAACGGGGCCAACCCCGACGTGGTCAACGCGGGCCTCGACCCGCTGCTGCATTTCATTACCACCGGCATCGCCGAACTGCGCTCGCCGCATCCGCTGATCGACCTGCGCTACCTCAGCCAGCAGGACGCCCCGGGGCTCGATTCGACGGCAAAAATTGAGGCGCTGGCCGATCTGCTGGAATACGACCTGGCGAGTCCGAGCCCCTATTTCGACCAGCAGCATTACCTGCAGCAGGCTGCCGGCGTGGCCGCCGGCGGCGCGTTGCTGCGGCACTTCCTGCAGCATGGGCTGCGCGCCGGGCACACCCCGAATGCGTTGCTCGATCCCGCCTGGTACTCCGGACATTATGCCGACGTGCCGGCCGAGCCATACGCGGCGCTGCGCCATTTCATCGTCCGCGGCGATGGCGAGGGTCGCGCCGCGGGGCCGGGTTTCGACGGGGCGCAGTATCGGCTGCGCTACACGGACGTGGCCGATTCGCCGTTCCCGCCGCTGCTGCACTACCTCATGTTCGGGCGGCACGAGAGCCGGCAGGCGACCATCGAGCGCAATGCCGGCGCCGTGGCGTTGCCTGCGGCATCGGTCGATGTCGGACTGTCCCTGCCGATTGACGCCGACGCCCTTCGGCGCGCCTACGGCGACATGCACGAGCTGCTGCAGACCCGCCAGCAGCAGCGCAAGGACACGGTGCGGCCGAAGCCGCCGAAGCTGGCGAGCACCACCGCGCCGGCCCGCGACATCGCCGGGCTGAAGCTGCCGCGCGTGAAGGCGCCGGTGCTGTCCATTCTGGTGCCGGTGTTCAACGAGCTGAAGGTGACGGTGGAGTGCCTGCTGTCGATCGTGCGGACGCGGCCGAAACTGGCCTACGAGGTGGTGGTGGCGGACGACTGCTCCACCGATCCTCAGGTGGCGCTGCTCGGCAAGGTCGCCAACCTGATCTACCTGCGCCAGCCCGCCAATGTCGGTTTCCTGCGCAACTGCAACGAGGCGTTCGGCCGTTGTCGCGGCACCTATGTCCTGCTGCTCAACAACGACGCCCAGGTGCTGCCCGGCGCCATCGATCGCCTGGCGGCGGCGCTGGATGCCGATGCGGCGGTGGCCGCCGTGGGGCCGAAGATCATCTACCCGAACGGGCGGCTGCAGGAAGCCGGCTGCTACGTGCTGCCGAACGGCGAGAGCGGCATGGTCGGGCTGTTCGACGACCCCGAGGAAGGCGGCTACCGGTTCGATCGCGATGTTGCCTATTGCTCGGGCGCGGCGCTGATGCTCCGCCGCGGCGCGGTCGGCGCGACGCTGTTCGACGCGGCCTATCGTCCGGCCTATTGCGAGGACGCCGACCTGTGCCTGCGCCTGATCGCCGCCGGGCACCGCGTGCGCTATGTCAGTGGCGCGGTGGTCGCGCATCACCTGAGCGTCTCGACCAATCGCGGCTCGCTCACCCGCAAGCACCGCACCATCAGCCGCAACCAGCAAACGCTGTGCGAGCGCTGGGGCAAGATGCTGCTCGACATGGACGCCGTGCGGGTGCTGGCCTTCCATCTGCCGCAATTCCACCCGACGCCGGAGAACGACCTGTGGTGGGGGGCGGGGTTCACCGAGTGGTCCAACGTGGTGAAGGCGCGGCCCAGCTACCTCGGCCACGACCAGCCGCATCTGCCCACCGACCTCGGCTACTACGACCTGCGCACGCCGGAAGCGCTGCACCGCCAGGCGGTGCTGGCGCGGCGCTACGGGATCGAGGGTTTCTGTGTCTATTACTACAATTTCGGCAACCGGCGAATGTTGTCGCGGCCGCTCGAGACGGTGCTCGCCAACCCCGACATCCCGTTCCGCTGGTGCCTGTGCTGGGCGAACGAGAACTGGACCAAGCACTGGGACGGCGGCGAGCGCGAGATCCTGCTGGCGCAGAGCTACGACGCGGCGACGCTGGCGGCGATCATCGGCGATGCGGTGACGCAGGCGGCCGACCCCCGCTACATCCGGGTGAACGGGCGGCCGCTGTTCCTGGTGTATCGTCCGCTGCTGCTGCCCGATCCGCCGGCGTTCGCCGCGCAGTGCCGCAAGGCTTTCGCGGCGGCCGGCTTCAGCGGGGTGCACCTGGTCTATGTCGAGTCCATGGAGGCGGTCGATCAGGGCGTGCGCCCGGCCGACCTCGGTTTCGACGCCTGCGTCGAGTTTCCGCCGCATGGGCGCGCGGTGCCGTCCGCCACCAACGCGGACATCGTCAAGCCGGGCTGGAGCGGCTACCGCTACGATTATCCCGCCACGGTGCTGGCGTTCCTGGAGCGCGAGACGGTGCCGTACACGCGCTACCCGGCGGTGTTTCCGAGTTGGGACAACACGCCGCGCCAACCGCTGCACGGCACCAGCTTCGAGGCCACCAGCCCGGAGGCCTTCCGGGTCTATGTGGAGGCGAAGATCGACGAAGTCCGCCGCTTCCTGATGGGGCAGGAGCGGCTGCTGTTCGTCAACGCATGGAACGAATGGGCCGAGGGGACGCACCTGGAGCCGGACACCGGCCATGGCCATCGCTGGCTGGAGGCGCTGCGCGACGCCATCGCCGCGAAAGCCTGGGCATGAGCGTGGTGGCGGAACAGGCGGCCAAGCGCACCGTCGGCAAGCGGAACGTCGCCAGCGCGCCGGCGGCGCTGGAGGATATCCCGCTCACCATCATCGGCCATCCGTACGCACCGATCGGCATGGGCGAGCAGTTGCGCAGTCACGTGCGGGCATGCAGCGCGCTGCGGCTGCACCACCGGGTGTTCGACATCTACCGCTACGCCCAGCGCACCGATGTGGTGCATTTCCAGGTGGTCGGCGAGCTGGAGCGCCGCGACCTGCCGGGCGGCATCCGCGTCTTCCACATCAATGGCGACGAAGTGGAGCGGGTGGTCCAGGAATTCGCGGCGCGCGGAGGGAATTTCGAAGCCGGCTACAACATCATCGTGCCGGCCTGGGAGTTGCCGAAATACCCGGCGGCCTGGGCGGCCCAGTTGCGCCGGTTCGATGAGGTGTGGGCGCTGTCGGGCTTTATCGGCGCGAGCCTGGCGACCGCCGGGGTGGCGAGCCACCTGATCGGCCAGGGCGTGGAACTGGAGGGTGGGCCGAACCTGCCGCGGCGGTATTTCGGCATCCGCGAGTCGGCCTTCGTGCTGCTCAACCTGTTCGACGTGTCATCCTATCCCAGCCGCAAGAACCCCGATGCGATCCTGGGCCTGCTGGAACGCATCCGGCGCGACGACCCGTACCGCGATGTGCAGCTCGTGCTGAAGGTGAAGAACGGCGAGCGCGCCGCCGAGGAGTGGGCGGCGACGATGGTCGACGACCCGCAGGTGAAGGTGATCTCGACCCCGCTCGACACGCACGGCGTGCGCAGCCTGCTGGCGGCCTGCGACTGCTTCGTCTCGCTGCATCGCGCCGAGGGCTTCGGGCGCGGGCTGGGCGAGGCGATGGCGTTGGGCCGGCTGGCGCTGGGGACGGGCTGGTCGGGCAACCTCGACTTCATGACCGCGGAGAATTCGCTGCTGGTGCGCCACACGCTGACCAAGTTGCGCTCCGGCGAGTATCCGCATTGGCAGGGCCAGTCCTGGGCGGAGCCCGATCTGGACCATGCCTGGTCGCTGCTGCGCCCGGTGATGGACGATCCCGATCGCGGCCGGGCGATCGCCCGCCAGGGCCAGGCGGACGTGCTGCGCACGCACGGCAACCGGGCGGTGGGGCTGCGGATCCTGCAGCGCCTGGAGCAGATCGCCGCGGGTGGGTTGCCCGTTCGCGCGCCGGCGCCGAAGACCAAGAGCCGGAAGCGGTAGGTTTATTCCGCGGCGACGTGGCGCCTGGTTTTCGCGGCTCCGGGGCTGGATGGCCGTGCCTTGGCCCCCGTCGGGGCGACGCCGAGTTCGTGGGCGAGGCGGCGGCGGTAGCCGGCCTGCCGGCGCACGATTTCCGGCGACAGGCCGAGCCGGGCGCGGGCCAGCGCGTGCATGCGCGCGACTTCCTCGACATGCCGCTCCGGCGCCAGCGATGCGGTGACGCCGGCGGCATGCCGGCGATGCACGTTGAGCGGGGAGGCCACCACGCCGACCCGCCCCGGGCTGTCCGCCAGCACTTCCAGGTAGACCCGCCAGTCGCCGGCCAGGCGGTATGAGTCGAGATCCCGGCTGCAGCGATCGAGCGCCGCCAGCAATGAGCAGCGGCGCCAGAGCACGGCGCTGGCATTGAGGATGAGATTGCGTTCGGCGAGGAACCGGCAGGCGAATGCGCGGGCGGGAAACACCCCGCCGCCGGCCAGCGCGGCGGCGCCGCTGGCGACATAGTAGTCGCGGTAGCTCGGCCAGACCGGCTGGCCGTCGGCGTCGATGGAGCGGCTGTCGCAGAAGGCGAACTCCAGGTCCGGCACCTCCTGCACCATGGCCGCCAGGCCAGCGAGCAGGGCGGGGTCGGCTTCGTCGTCGGCTTCGGCGATCCACAGCCAGTCGCCCTCGGCCACCGCCGCGGCACGTCGCCACTGGCGGAACGGCGAGCCGGAATTGACGGCGTGGACCAGCAGGTGGATGTCGCGGCCCCAGTCGGCGGCGGTGCGGCGGGCTACCGCGACGCTGTCGTCGGTCGAGGCATCGTCGAGCACGATCACCTCGGCGACCGGACAGGTCTGGGCGAACACCGAGGCCAGCCGGCGCTCCAGGAAACGGGCATAGTTGTAGGCCGTGACCGCGACCGAGATCGAGATCGTCGCCGGGCGCGCCAGCCGCAGCAGGTTGAAGGCGTAGCGGTCGAACCGGAACGCCTGCTGCGCCCGCACGGCGAGGGCGGCGCGCTGCTGGGCGCTGCCGCTGCGTTCGGGGTCTTGCAGCAGGTCGATCACGGCGTCGGCCAGTGCGACCGGGTCGCTCATGGGCACGGCGATGCCGGCCTCCAGCCGCAGTAGCAATTCGGGAATGCCGCCGGACTCCTCGAAGGCGAGCACGCGCAGCCCGGCCGCCAGGGCCTCCAGCACGACGCTGGGGAACGGATCCTCGCGCGAGGTCAGCAGGAACAGGTCGGCGGCATTGAACCAGGTGGCGATGTCGTCCTGCCAGCCGGCCAGCCGGAACGAACCGCTTGCCTCGGCGGCGGCGATTTCGGGACCGAGATAGGCACGCACGGTGGGATCGACGTCGCCGACCCACCAGAACTGCACCGGTGCGCCATGGCGCTGCACCGCGCGCCAGGCCTGCAGGAACAGGTCGAAACCCTTGCGCAGGTCGGCATAGCCGGCACCGATGACGACCGCGGCATCCGGCGCGATGCCGAGCCGATCGCGCAGGGCGGCGCCGGCGGCGGGGTCGCAGGCGACCTTGGCGTAGCAACCCTGCGGCAGCACCAAAGCGCGGTTCGGGTCGATCGCGACCAGCGAGGAAAAGCGGTCCCGCACCACCTCGGCGGCGAACACCACGCGGCTGGCCGCCGCCGCGCCGGCCCGCGCGCCGGCGAGCAGGTTCTTCTCGTGCAGCAGGCGCGGCATTTCGTGCACCAGCAGCACCGGGTCGATGCCGGCCTCGCGCAGCACCGGCACCGCCCAGGCGGAGGCGGCGCTGTTCACCAGCGCGGTGGCGACGCCGCGTGCGGCGCAGCCGGCCAGATGGGCGGGCAGGTCGTCCGGGCTGGCCAGCACGGTGGTCGGTGCAAGTCGGGCATAGTCGGAGCGTAGCCGGCCGCCGCCGAGCAGCAGGAACTCGATCGCCACGCCGCAGCGCCGTCGCAGCGTGCTGCCGAGCTGCAGCAGCAACTGCTGGGCGCCGGCGGGAAAGGCATCGTGGCCGACCAGCAACAAAGGGGTGGCCTCAACGCCGGCCGGAGCAATGGCGCGCGCGGTGGCGTTCAGCCAGGCCCCGCCGAAATGCTGGTCCGGCTCCAGGTAGGCGCCTTCGGCCCACTCGTTCCAGGCGTTCACGCAGACCAGCCGCTCGCCCATGAACGGGTGCGCCGCGGCGCGCTCGATGAGCGCGGCGAGCCAGGCCTGGTAGGCAGCGGGGGTGCTGCCGTGCAGCAGCAGGCCCTCGCCCTGGCGGCGCGGGTCGTTGTCCCAGCCCGGAACGGCGGTCTTGATCAAGGGGAACGGCGGCGCCGGTTCGGCCAGCGAGGCGGCGACGACGTCGGCATAGTCGTAGACCTGCGCGGTGGCGGCATCGTCGAACCAGGTGAGCGAGGCGTTCTGCGTCGGCAGGCCGTTGACCAGCTTGTGCGGCGGAAACTCGACCGCGCCGTCGAAGCCGTGCGGGCGCGGGTCGTTGGCGCCGAAGCTCTGCGACATGACCAGCACGGGCTGTTCGCCATGGCGGGTGAGGAAGGCATCGCGCCAGCGGGCCAGTGTGGCGGCGCAGTCCGGGATGGTGCCGGCGCGATAGAGAATGAGCAATGGCCGGCCGCGGATGCGGATGTAGCGGGGATCGCGGAAGTGGCGGGCGAAGGTGTCGATCAGGGTGATCTCGTCGCCTGGCTGCCAGTCCTGCGAGATCAAAACCTCCTGGTCGGACCCGTCCCAGGCGCGGGTCCAGTTCTCGTTGGCCCACATCAGGCAAAACGGGAAGTTGGCCGAGCGGTCGGCGAGGAAGGCCTCCAGCGGGCGTTCCAGCAGGCGGCGGCCGTTGAACCAGTAGAAGTAGAAGATGAAGCCGCCGAGCCCGGCGCCGCGCGCCAGCTCGATCTGCCGGTGCAGCATCGCGGTGCCGTCGAGCGTGTAGTGGCCGAGGTCGCGCGGCACCCGCGGCTGGTAGTGGCCGGCGAAGCGGGGCAGGGCGTGCGCCAGCGACGTCCATTCGGTGAAGCCGGTGCCCCACCACTGGTCGTTCTCGGCGATCGGGTGGAACTGCGGCAGGTAGTAGGCCAGCACCGTGGCGCGTCGCGGTGCCGAGGCCGGCACTCGCCGGGTTTCCTCGAAGTCCGGGCCGGGCCGGGTGAACCGGCGCACCGCCTCGTGCACCCCGGCCTCCTCGGCGGGCCGGCGCGTGTGCAGCCGGATGACGTGGCGCAGCCGGCGATAGTGCAGCAGCGGGTTTTCGTTCTGCTGGGCGTCCATGTAGCGGCGCACATAGAAGCTGGTATCGAAGGCGGCGGAGGGGTCGCGCCGCTCCCGCCAGCCCCACAGCAGGTAGTGCTCGAACGGATCGACGCCGGCCTCGGCGATGTCCGGGTACCGCTTGAGGTACCAGGCGGCGTCGAATTCGGGCAGCGGCGTCACCTGGCCGGTGCGGCGGCGCTCGAGGTAGTGGGCCAGCAACGTGCCGGTGGCCGGCGCGTGGTGGCGGGTGCGGTACCAGGGCAGGTCGAAATGGGCGGAGGGCGCGCGGTTCTCCGCCTCGCCGCACCGGATGTAGTGGACCAGAGGATTGACCCCGGCACGGGCGACTTCGGGGTTCTGGCGGAGGTAGCCGGGGACGTCGAAATAAAGGTTCGGGTTGCGCCCCTCGCGCCAGCCCCACTCGGCGAAATGGGCCAGCGGGTCGGCGCCGGCGGCGGCAATGTCGGGGTAGGTTTCGCGGCACCAGGCCGCGTCGAGCAGCCCGGAGGCGCGAATCAGGTCATGGTCCGAGCCGGCATCCGGACCAGTGGCGACCAGCGGAGCACGTCCGGGGCGGACGGACGACATTCTGCAAGGCCCGCGGAATAAATACGTAGGCAGAATGGGACGGCGGGCGGGTCAGCGGCAATGCGGCTCGAGCGCCCGGCGACGATTTAGCGAAAAAATGACGGTTGGCTAACGTAATCACGCCATTACGGCCCTTGCGCCGGGGGCACAGTGCCCGGACGCCACGGCGAGGCGGCGGGCTGGGCCAGCCGGCGGGTCATGCTGAGCGCCGCCACCGCGGTCAGCACCAGGGCCGCCACCCAACGCGTGTGGGCACCGAAGCCGTCGCCGGCCGCGTGCCAGATCAGGCCGAGAAACAGCAGGGTCACCGCGATCACGGCGGCGCGGCAGCGGCCGCCGCGGCGCGCGACCAGCACAGCCAGCGCCACGAACACGAAATACAGCCCGATCGCCAGCGCCCGCAGCAGGTCGAAGGCGGCCAGGGAGAGGTTGCGCAGCGCGTCCTGCAAGTCCCACCAGGCACGCTGCAGCAGGTCGAAGGCGGCATAGACGACGCGGTCGGGGCCAGCCAGGTAGACGATCGCCGCCAGCACGAAGCCGGCGACCCAGATCATGGCGATGGTGTTGCGAGGCATGCGGTTCCACTGGGCGATGGGGAGCGGCGCCGAAGTCGGCGCCGCGGACAGGGTGGCATATGGCGCGGGCAGCGCCGGTATCAAAGGCCGAATGCCCAGCCGGCCACCGCCCCGGCGCTGAGCACCACCAGCGGGTGCACGCTGGTGGCGGACAACAGCACGGTGGCGACGGCGGTGACGGCGTAGGCGCCGATGGCGTGTTCGGTGCCGCGGATCAGCACCATGGCGGCCGCGTAGGTCAGGCCCACGCCGATCGGCGCCAGGCCGCGTTCGGCGATGCCGCGCCAGGAGGCGTCGCGCAGCCGGTGCCAGAGCCGCGCCGCCAGGTGCACCAGCAGGCAGGAGGGAACGAACATCGCCAGGGTGGCCACCGCCGCGCCCGGCAGGCCGGCCACCTTCTGGCCGATCAGGGCGACGATGAGCGAACCCGGGCCCGGGGCGACGCGCGACAGGGCGAACAGGTCGAGGAAGTCCCGATCGGTCATCCAAAGTCGGCTGACCGCGGCGTGCTGCATGTCCGGCAACACCGCGTTGCCGCCGCCGAAAGCGAGCAGCGACAGGCCGCCGAACAGGATCGCCAACTGCACCAGCAGGCTCATGGGCGCGGCCTCACCGCTGCCTGGCCGCCAGCAGCAGGCTGAGCGGTACCATCGCGAGCAGCACGACGAATAACGGCAGACGGAACACGCCGATCGCCAGCGCAGTGCCGGCGGTGACGGCGATGCCGCCCGGCGTGCGCACGCCGCTGCGGGTCATGCCGATGGCGTTGGCCAGCGTCATGCCGATGGCGGCGGCGCCCAACCCGGCCATCGCCGGATCGAGCCAGGGTTGGTTGTGCAGCGCCGCCAGCGCGGCGCCGAGAGCGACCACCAAAACGGCGGGAGGGCCCACCATGCCGATCAGCGCCGCCAGCGCGCCGGGGCCGCCGCGCAGCACGGTGCCGACCAGCGTGGCCAGGTTCACGCCGTTCGGGCCGGGGGCAATCTGGCACAGCGTCAGGCCGGCGAGGAAGGAGCGTTCGTCCATCCAGCCACGCCGGATCACCACCTCGCGACGAATCCAGGCGGACATGCCGCCACCGAAGCTCTGCAGGCCGATGGCGGCGAAGATGGCGGCGATGGCGCCGAGACTGGGGGGAGGAACGGGGTCGGGGGACATGCGTGGCATCAAAGCGGTTCGGGGCTATGCTGGACAGCACAAACCAGACGTGGAGCTTACAGCATGGAATATCGCACCCTCGGACGCAGCGGCGTACGGGTATCGCCGCTCTGCCTCGGCGCCATGATGTTCGGTGGCGAGACCGACGAGGACGAGGCCCGGCGCATCGTGGCGCGTGCCCGCGAGCAGGGCGTGAATTTCATCGATACGGCCAATGTCTACAACGCCGGGCGGTCCGAGGAAGTGGTGGGCCGTGCCATCGCTGAGGACCGCGACTGGTGGGTGCTGGCGACCAAGATCTCCAGCGGCGTCGGCGGGCCGAACGGGCGCGGCACGTCGCGGCTGCACGTGATGCGCGCGACCGAAGCCTGCCTGCGCCGGTTGCAGGTGGAGGCGATCGACGTGCTCTACATGCACCGGGAGGACCACGCTGTTCCGCTGGAGGAAACGGTGCACGCCATCGCCGACCTGGTGCGCGCCGGCAAGCTGCGGCATTTCGGGCTGTCGAACTACCGGTCGTGGCGGGTGGCGGAGGTTTGCCGGATCTGCGACGAAATCGGCATCGACCGGCCGGTGGTGAGCCAGCCGCTCTACAACGCATTGAACCGGATGGTGGAGACCGAACACCTGCCGGCCTGCGCGCATCTGGGGGTCGGGGTGTTCCCGTATTCGCCGCTGGCCCGTGGGGTGCTGACCGGCAAATACGCCCCTGGCCAGCCGCCGGCCGAGGGCAGCCGGGCGGGGCGCAAGGACAAGCGCATCCTGGAGACGGAGTGGCGCGAGGAAAGCTTGGTGATCGCCCAGCAACTGGCGGAACGCGCGCGCGCGCGGGGGGCGACGCCGGGGCAGTTCGCGCTGGCCTGGGTGCTGAACAACCGCTTGGTCACCGGCGCCATCGCCGGGCCGCGCACGCTGGCGCAGTGGGACGAGTACGTGGGCGCGCTGGCGGTGCGGCTCGATGCCGAGGACGAGGCGCTGGTGGACCGGCTGGTGTCGACGGGGCATCCGTCCACGCCGGGCTACAACGATCCGGCCCACCCGGCGGTGGGGCGGGTGCCGCGGGACTGAAGCCGCTACAACATCCCGAGCGACTGCTTGCGGGTCGGCGGCTTGTAGGCGCGGTCGATTTCGGCCAGGTCCTCCGGCGTGAGCGTCAACGCCGCGGCGGCGGCGTTCTCGCGCAGGTGCGCGGCGTCGCCGGACTTGGGAATCGAGATCACCCCGGGATGGCGCAGCGACCAGGCGATGGCGACCTGGGCGGGCGACACCCCGTGGCGGGCCGCCACCGTCTTGATCGCAGGGTTGCGCAGCAGCCGGCCGCCCTGGCCCACCGGGGAATAGGCCATCACCGGAATCCGATGGTCGGCCTGCCAGGCCAGCAGGTCGAACTCGATGCCGCGGTACTCCGGATTGTAGAGCACCTGGTTGGTGGCACAGTTGGCGCCACCTGGCACGCCGAGCAGTTCCTCCATGTCGTCGACATCGAAATTGGAAACGCCCCAGTGGCGGATGCGGCCTTCCGCTCTGAGCTTCTCGAAGGCGGCGACGGTTTCGGCGAGCGGCGTGCCGCCCCGCCAGTGCAGCAGGTAGAGGTCGATGGCGTCGACGCCGAGCCGCTGCAGGCTGCGTGCGCAGGCGGCCGGCACGCCGGTGCGCGAGGCGTTGTGCGGATACACCTTGGTGACCAGGAACACCTGCTCGCGCAGGCCCTCGATCGCCTGGCCGACCACCCGCTCGGAGGCGCCGCCGCCGTACATCTCGGCGGTGTCGATCAGGGTCAGGCCGAGCTCGACGCCGAGCCGGATGGTGGCGGCCTCCTGCTTGGCGGGGTACTGGCCCTCGCCGATCTTCCAGGTGCCCTGGCCGAGCGCCGCAACCTGGGTGCCGTCGGACAAAGCAATCGAGCGCATCAGTTGGCCCTCCGTTCCGCCAGCCGCAGCACGCGCAGGAAATTGCCGCCCCAGAGCCGTGCCAACTCACTCGGGCCGTAGCCGCGGCGCATCAGTTCGGCGGTGATATTGGCGCAGTCGCCGGCATCGTGGAAGCCGACGAAGCCGCCGCCACCGTCGAAGTCCGACGAAATGCCGACATGCTCGATGCCGATGCGGCGCACCGCATAGTCGATGTGGTTGGCGTAGTCGGCCACGCTGACCTCCGCTTCGCGAGCGCCGGCGCGCAGGAAGCTTGGCACCGCCGTTATCTGTATCACGCCGCCGACGTCGCTGAGCGCGTCGAGCTGCTCGTCGTCGAGGTTGCGCGGATGGTCGCACAACGCGCGGATGCAGGAATGGGTGGAGACCACCGGAGAGCGCGACAACAGGGCGGCCTGCAGCATGGTGGCTTTGGACGAATGCGCGATGTCGACCAGCATGCCGAGGCGGTTGAGCTCGGCGATGGCCTGGCGGCCCAGCGGCGACAGCCCGCCATGCTCGGCGGTGGCGTCGCCGAGATCGGCGCGTGGGTTGGCGCTGTCGGCGAGCGCGTTGTGGCCGTTGTGGGTGAGCGTGAGGTAGCACGCCCCGAGGTCATGCAAGCCGCGCAGCCGGCCGACGTCGCCGCCGCAGGCGTGGCCGTTCTCGACCGCCGGCACGATGGCGGTGATGCCGTCGCGATGCGCCTGCTCGATGGCGTCCGCGGTGGTGCAGAGCCGCGCCGCCGCGCCGCCCATGGCGCCGATGGCGACCAGCATGGCGGTGGCACGCTCGAGCGCGGCCCGGTGCGCCGCCTCGGTGCGCGGGCCCTGCGGAACGTAGGCGACGAAGCAGGCCCCTGCGAGGTGGCCGCGGCGCATTTTCGGCAGGTCGACCCGGCGGGACGTGTCGTCCGTGAAGGCCGGTCCCTCGGGCCAGGGGATGTCGATATGGGTGTCGAAGGTGAGCAGGCTGCGGTGCAGCGAGTCGGGGTCTGTCATGGCGTGACGGTCGTGGCGGCGGACGCCGGCGTCAAGCCCCCGGATGTGGCCGAGGCAGCGAAGGTGCGACCGGGCAGGACCGGTCGGGTTCGTCGGCGGCGACCGCCGGCCTGCGCTGCAGCGCCAGCACGGCGCCGCCCAGCATCAGCGCCATGCCGAGCGCCTGGGTGGCATCGACCTGCTCGCCGAACATCGCCATGCCGAGCAGGACGGCGATCACCGGGGTGATGAAGGCATACGAGCCGGTGCGGCTGGCGCCCCAGTCGCGCACCAGGATGAAGAAGATGATGCTGGCCCCCAGCGAGCCGGCGAACACCATCCAGAACCAGCCGAACCAGGCCTGCCAGCCCCAGGCCAGCCGGGCGGCCTGCCAGGCTCCCGGCTCCAGCGGCAACGACAGGACCAGCAGCACGAGGCCGCCGATCAGGTTGGTGATGCCGGCCAGGTGCACCGGCGGGATGGTGCGCAGCAGCGGCCGCGATAGCACCGAGCCGACGCAGGACAGGAGGGTGCCGAGCGTCAGCAGCACGACGCCGAGCAATTCGCGCGCCTCCAGCCGGCCGGCCAGGGCCTGCGGGCCGTACAGCACGAGGATGCCGGCGATGCCGATGACGATGGCGAAGCCCTGGCGCCAGCTCGGGCTCTCCTGGCGCATGGCCACCGCGAAGACGAGCAGGAAAAGCGGCGTCAGCGCCGAGCAGATGATGGCGGCGAGGCCGGCGGTGCTGCGTTGCAGGCCGTAGAGCTGCACGGTGACGCTGAGGCTGATCATGATCAGCGACAGCATGACCACCCGTCCGACCAGCCTGGTCGGCACCCGAACCGGGTGGTGGCGCAGCCGCCACCAGCCCAGCAGCAGCAGGCCGGCGACGGTCCAGCGCACCCCCGAGAAGAAGGCCGGCGGCACCACGCTGACGCCGACCTTCATGGCGAGCCAGGTCGTGCCCCAGATCGCACAGAGGACCGCGAACAGCAGACGCTGCCGCGCCACAGCGGGAAGCGTGCGAAAAAAGGACACTTGGACCGGGCCGGACGCAGGGTTTGGCCCAGATGATAAGCGGGCCGGGACGGGATTGTCGCGCTGCGTGCATGTGCGCGGAGCAAGGCAGGCCGGCGCGAAGGGAGATCAGGCGGCGCGGGCGGCGGCGATGAAGGCGCGGATCAGGTCGGGGTCCTTTTGGCCCTTGGCCCGCTCGACGCCGGAGGAGACGTCCACCGCCGGCGCAGCGGCGGCGCGGATTGCCGCGGCCACGTTCGCCGGCGTCAGGCCGCCGGCCAGCAGCCAGGGCAACGGCGCCACCCAGCCGCGCAGCACGGACCAGTCGAAGGCGACCGCATTGCCACCCGGCCGGGTGGCGCCGGCGGGCGGGTGCGCCTCGATGACGAAGCCGTCCAAGCCCTCGGCTGTTGTGGGCAGGTCGGCTGCGGCGGCGATGCCGACCGCGCGCCAGACCGGCACGCCGAAGCGGGCCCGCAAGGCGGCGCAGCGTTCCGCCGTGTCGTAGACCTGCAGCACGTCGAGCCGCAGCACCGCCAGCACGGCGGCGACCTGCGCGTCGGTGGGCGTGACGAACAGTCCCACGCGCGACGGCACGCCCGCCGCCAGCGCGGCGGCGAGCGTCGGCGTGACGGCGCGCGGCGAGGGCGGGAAGAACACGAACCCGAGCCAATCCGCTCCGCCGCCGAGGGCGGCGTCGCGCGCGGCCGGATCGTTGATGCCGCAGATCTTGACCCGGATCACACCAGCTCGGCGGCGATGGCCGCGGCGGCGGCGGCGGGATCGGGCGCGGCGGTGATCGGCCGGCCCACCACCAGCCAGTCGGCGCCGGCGGCGGCGGCTTCGCGCGGGGTCATGGTGCGGGCCTGGTCGCCGGAGGGGAAGCCGACCGGACGGATGCCGGGCACCACCAGCACGGCGGTGCGGTCCAGGATGGCACGCAACGCCGGCACGTCGTGGGCGCTGCACACCAGGCCATCCGCGCCGGAATCCATCGCCAGCCGGGCCAGCCGGAGGGCGTGGTCGCGTGGGCTGGCGGCGACGCCGGTGGCCGCGAGCGCGGCCGCGTCCAGGCTGGTGAGCACGGTGACCGCCAGCAGCAGGGGGCGGTCGGGGCCGGCCTGCTCGGCGGCGCGGCGCGCGGCGGCCACCATCGCG
>CAIMEK010000347.1 GCA_903839965.1 uncultured Acetobacteraceae bacterium
CAGCGCCTCGATGTCCTTCTCGCCGCCCCAGTCCAGCACCCGGATGGTGACCGGGTCGCCGCCCATCGCCTCGATGATGCCGCGATAGGTTTCGAAATGGGCCTGCTCGTCGGGCAGGGTTTCGCGGTTCATGAACAGGAATTCGGTGCGCAGCAGGCCGATGCCGGCGGCGCCGGACTGCGCGATCAGCGGCAGCTCGGCTGGGATTTCCAGGTTGGCCTGCAGGTCGACGGACTCGCCGTCCTGCGTTACCGCCGGCAGGCGGCGCAGGCGGGAGAGCTTTTGCTGCTCGCGGGCGAAGGCGGTGACGCCGCGGCGGGCGGTGGCCAGCGTGGCGGGCAACGGATTGACGATGACCACGCCGGCGGTGCCGTCCACCACCAGGGGGTCGCCCGGGCGGACGGCCTGGCTCAGCCCGGCCACGCCGAGCACGGCCGGCACGCCGAGGGCGCGCAGCATGATGGCGGTGTGGCCCTCCGCGCCGCCCTCGTCGGTGGCCACCCCGGCCAGGCGGGCGGGGTCGAGCAGGGCGGCGTCGGCCGGGCGCAGGGCCTCGCAGATCAGCACCGCGCCGGCGGGGACGCCGGCGAAGCTGCGGAAGGCGGCGTGGGTGAGGTTGCGCACCAGCCGGCGGGCGATTTCGCGCACTTCCTCGGCATGGCGTTCGCGGGCGCCCGGGTCGTCGTCGACGATGCCGAGAATGGCGTCGGCGATTTCCTCGCTGGCGTCGGTGACCGCGGTTTCCGCGCTGACCAGCATTTCGGTGATGTGCTGGCGCGCGCCGCGCAGCAGGCGCGACGGGCCGACCATCTGCAGGTAGGCGTCCAGCAGCGGGGCGATTTCGGCCTGGCTGTCCTCGGGCAGCACGCCGAGGCGGGCGCGCAGCTTGTGCAACTGCTTGCGCGACTGCAGCACGGCGACGTCGAGGCGGGCGGTTTGCGAGGCGATGTCGGCGGCGGCGATCTTCTGGCGCACCACCACGGCCGGCGCCTCGGCGGCGCTGAAGGCCGCGCCGATGGCGATGCCGTCGGAGATCGGGATGCCGGCAAGCCGGCGCTCGGGCCGGGCCGGCGCGGCGGGGGCGCTGCTGCGGGGGCGGCGCGGGGCGGCCGGCACCTCGTCCTCGAACGGGTTCATCGCGTCAGTCCTGCTCGTCGAAGCCGGATTCGATGAGCCCGGTCAGGGCTTCGAGGGCTTCCTTGGCATCCCATCCCTCGGCGCGCAACTCGATGGTGGCGCCCTGGCCGGCGCCCAGCATCATCAGGCCCATGATGGAGCGGGCCGGGACGGACTGGCCGTCCTTGAGCACTTCGACGTCGGCGCCGAAGCGCTCGGCGAGGGTGACGAACTTAGCGGCCGCCCGGGCATGCAGGCCGCGGCGGTTGCGGATGGTGAGGCTGCGATTGAGGACGGGAGCGCCTGAGGCGTTGGCCCCGTCGTCGCTCATCCGCTCGGATCCTCGGCGGGCGCCGGGATCGGCGAGGCGATTGGGTACAGCGCGGGTGACGGGAGGACCAGCGAGGGGTCGCAGCCATTGATGCGGCAGGCGCCTGCGGGCGTATGCTGGAGCGGCAGCACGTGGCTGGCGGCGGCGATATACTTGCGCCCGGCGGCCTGGGCGCAGTCCACCGCGTCGGCCAGCGGCTGGTTGGAGCGGACCTTGGCCAGCTTGACCAGCATCGGCAGGTTGACGCCGGCGATCACCTCGATCCCGTCGCGGTTCATCGCCGAGATGGCGAGGTTGCTGGGCGTGCCGCCGAACATGTCGGTCAGCAGCACGACGCCGTCGCCGGTGTCTACGGTGCCGATGCAGCGCTGGATTTCGGCGCGCCTGCCCTCGATGTCGTCGTCGGGGCCGATGCAGACCGTTGCCACGTTCCGCTGGCTGCCGACGACATGCTCCATGGCGGCCCGCAACTCTTCGGCGAGGCGGCCATGGGTGACCAGTACAAGACCGATCATGTGAAGTTGTCAGGCCTCCTGTGCCTGGACGGGCGGACGCGACGGGCTCGACTGAGCGGCCTCATCGTGCGCCTTGGATTGCGCCAGCGCGGCTTCCTCACGGAACAATTCACGGTGGGTCGGGGCCACCTGCCAGCCGGCCTGGGTCAGCCGGGAGGCCAGTTGCTCGACGAGATGGACCGAGCGGTGTCGCCCGCCCGTGCATCCCACCGCGATGGTTGCGTACTTTTTGCCTTCCTGCACGAAACGCGGCAACACCAGCGCGAGCAGACCGGCAACCCGGTCAAAAAACGGCTGGTAGTCGGGGTCCTCCTCGATATAGGCGGCGACTGCCGGGTCTTTGCCGGTGCGGGGCCTCAAGGCGTCTACATAATGCGGATTGCGTAAAAACCGTGCGTCGAAAACCATGTCGGACTCGCGGGGCAGGCCCGCCGGGAACGCGAATGAGACCAGCGAGACCGCCAGGCCGGAACGGGGGTCGGCCTGCGCTCCCGGGCCGTAGCGTTGCTCGATCAGCCGCCGCAGCTCCGGGATCGGCAGGTTGGAGGTGTCGATGACCAGGTCGGCGGCCCGGCGCAGGTCGGCGGTCAGCGCCAGTTCGGCGGCGATGCCGTCGGCGACGCGGCCGTGCGGCGACAGCGGATGACGGCGGCGGGTTTCGGTGTAGCGGCGCAGCAGCACGGTTTCGTCGGCCCAGGCATAGATGAGCTGCGGCCACAGCGCCGGATGCTCCCTGAGCCGGGTCAGCGTGCCGAGCACCAGGCCGGCGTCGAAGCCGCGGCTGCGCGCGTCCACGCCGACGGCGATGCGGCGCTCCGCCCCGCTCGGGCTGCTGGCCACCAGGCCCTCGATGATGCCGAGCGGCGGGTTGTCGATGGCCTCGTAGCCGAGGTCTTCCAGGGCGCGCAGGATCGAGGCCTTGCCGGCGCCGGACAGGCCGGTGACCAGCACCACGGGCTGGCGGCATGGGGGGGGCGAGATGTCTGCGCTCATGGCAGGCCCGGCTCCAACGCGAAGGCTCCCACCAATTGGTGCGCCCGGCCCTGAACGCAATCCAGCGCCAGGGCGACGCGCTGGGCCGCGCTGGGGGCGAAGGCATCGAGCGCGATCGTGGGCACGCCCAGCTCCGGGTCGCGCGCCGGTTCCGGCAGCCGCGCCGCCGCCGCGCCCAGCTCCACCGCCAGCGCCAGTTGCGCGCTGGCGAGGTAGGGCAGTTGCATGATGCCGAGCCCGCGCACTTCCAGCAGTCCGGCCAGCGTTGCGGGCGGGCTGGCCTGGCCGTTCTCGATGTCCACCCGGTCGTCGGCCACCAGCACGAAGCCGCGGTCGAGCAGGCGCAACAGCAGGTCGGACTTGCCACACCCCGCCGGCCCCCTCAGCAGCACCCCGGCGCCGTCCCGGGCCGCGCAACTGGCGTGGATCTGCATGCCGTGCACCATGCAGATTCCCGGGGCGGGACGGAAGCCCGATTCAGACGGCACGATTATTACAAATGGCGACTGTTTTTGCCGCGGGCCTTGTCCGGGCCGCGTCGGCGTGTCAGCGTCGCACGCCATGATATTGTTTCGCCAGGAGATCGCCGCCGCTGCCCGGCGCATTGCGCCATGGGTGCGGCATACCCCCGTGTTGCGGCTGGCCGCCGGGGAACTGGGGCTGGGGTTTCCGGTCGCGCTCAAGCTGGAGCTGTTGCAGCACAGCGGCAGCTTCAAGCCGCGCGGGGCGTTCAACCGCCTGCTGTCGGCGCGCGAGGCCGGCGAGGTGCCTGAGTCGGGGGTGATCGCCGCGTCCGGCGGCAACCACGGCGCCGCGGTGGCCTATGCCGCGCGGGCGCTGGGGTTGCGGGCGGAGATATTCGTGCCCGAGATCGCCGCGCCGGCCAAGCTGGCGCGCATCGAGGGTTTCGGCGCGCGGCTGGTGCGCACCGGGGCGACCTATTATGACGCGCTGGGGGCCAGCCGCATCCGCCAGGCGGAGACCGGGGCGCTGGAGGTGCATGCCTACGACCACGAAGCGGTGCTGGCCGGGCAGGGCACCACGGCGCGCGAGTTCGAGCTGGACGCGCCGGAGCTGACGCATGTGCTGGTGGCCACCGGCGGCGGCGGGCTGATCGGCGGCATGGCGGGCTGGTATGCCGGGTCGGCGAAGGTGATCAGCGTCGAGTCGGAGGGCTGCCCGACGCTGCACCATGCGCTGGCCGCCGGGCGGCCGGTGGATGCGCCGGTGGGCGGCGTGGCGGCCGATTCGCTGGGGGCGCGCCAGGTGGGCGGGCTGATGTTCCCGTTGGCGCGGGAGTTCGTCGCCGCGACGGTGCTGGTGGCGGACCAGGCGATCCTGGAGGCGCAGCGGCTGATGTGGGACCGGCTGCGGCTGGCGGCCGAGCCGGGCGGGGCGGCGGCGCTGTCGGCGCTGCTGTGCGGCGCCTGGGTGCCGCCGGAGGGCGCGCGGGTGGGCGTGCTGGTGTGCGGGTCCAACTGCGACCCGGGGAAGCTGGGGGGCTGAGCGGCGGAAACGGCGCGGCGCTGCACACGCCGCGCCGGGGTCAGCCGATAACGCGCAGGGCGGGGCTCGCCAGGCCGATGGTGGCGAACGTCGGCTGGTTGTTGTGCATGACGAACTGGCTGAGACCGCCGCCCACGGGGTCGCGCAGCAGGATGTCGGCGGTGCCGTCGGCGTTGTAG
>CAIMEK010000348.1 GCA_903839965.1 uncultured Acetobacteraceae bacterium
CACCCCAGGGCAGGTCGGGCTCCCTTCCGCACCCGAGCGGGTAAGCTTACCCGCTCGGGTGCCCACAGAGATACAAGGGCGGAGCCCTGGCCTTTCTACTTCCCGGGTCGGAACCAATTAGAGCTGCGGGCTTTAGGGCCCGTTTCGGATGGAGGTAGGTGCGTTGTCGGTTCCCACTACACCGAAGACCCGGGTCAGCGAGGGCACGCCGTTTCCGCTCGGCGCCACCTGGGACGGGCTTGGCGTCAATTTCGCATTGTTTTCCGCCAATGCCACCCGGGTCGAGCTGTGCCTGTTCGACGATGACGGCCGACGTGAGACGCAGCGCATCGAGTTGCCGGAGTTCACCGACGAGGTTTGGCACGGTTATCTGCCCGAGGCGCGGCCGGGCGCGGTCTACGCGTATCGCGTGCACGGCCCGTACGAGCCCGAGGCCGGGCACCGGTTCAACCCCAACAAGTTGTTGCTCGATCCCTACGCCAAGGCGCTGGTGGGGCGCTTGGAGCGGGACCCTTCGGTGTTCGGCTACACGCTGGAGTCCGAGGATGACCTGACTTTCGACACCCGCGACAGTGCCGCCTTCGTGCCGAAATGCCGGGTTGTCGATCCTGCGTTCACCTGGGGCCGGGAGACCCGTCCGCAGGTGCCGTGGGAGCGCACCATCCTCTACGAGACGCATGTGCGCGGCTACACCATCCGCCATCCGGAGGTGCCGGAGGCGTTGCGCGGCACCTTCGCGGGATTGTCGGTGAAGGAGGTGGTGGATTCCATCCGCCGGCTCGGCGTGACCTCGGTGGAGTTGTTGCCGATCCATGCGTTCCTGGACGACGGCGTGCTGATCGACCGTGGGTTGAGCAACTACTGGGGCTACAACACGATCAGTTTCTTCGCCCCGGACGTGCGCTACACCGCGACGGACGCCATCACCGAGTTCAAGGCGATGGTGGCCCATCTGCACGATGCCGGGCTCGAGATCGTTCTCGACGTTGTCTACAACCACACGGCGGAGGGCAACGAGCGCGGGCCGACGCTGAGTTTCCGCGGCATCGACAACGCCAGCTACTACCGGCTGCTGTCGGACATCCCGCGCTACTACATCAACGACACCGGCACCGGGAACACGCTGAACCTGGCGCATCCGCGGGTGCTGCAGATGGTCACCGACAGCCTGCGCTACTGGGCGACCGAGATGCACGTGGACGGGTTCCGGTTCGACCTGGCGACCATTCTCGGCCGCGAGCCGCACGGCTTCGACGAGGGTGGCGGGTTCCTCGATTCGTGCCGGCAGGACCCGGTGCTGTCGAGCGTGAAGCTGATCGCCGAGCCCTGGGACATCGGGCCGGGCGGCTACCAGGTCGGCGCCTTCCCGCCGGGCTGGGCGGAGTGGAACGATCGCTTCCGCGACACCGTGCGGAGTTTCTGGAAAGGCGACGCGGGCCAGGCCGCGAACATGGCGGCGCGGCTGTGCGCCAGCGGCGACCTGTTCAACCGGCGCGGGCGCAAGCCGTGGGCGAGCGTGAATTTCGTCACCGCCCATGACGGGTTCACGCTGCACGACGTCGTCACCTTCAACGAGAAGCACAACGAGGCGAACGGCGAGGACAACCGCGACGGCCACGACCACAACCGGTCGTGGAATCACGGCGTGGAGGGGCCCACCGACAATCCCGAAATTCGCCGGCTGCGCGAGCAGCAAAAGCGCAACATGCTGGTCACGCTGCTGCTGTCGCAGGGCACGCCGATGCTGCTGGCGGGCGACGAGTTCGGCCGCACGCAGTGGGGCAACAACAACGCCTATTGCCAGGACAACGAAATCTCGTGGATCGACTGGGAGATCGGCGCCGACGGCCAGGCGCTGGCCGAGTTCGTTCGGCGGCTCGCGGCGCTGCGCCATCGCTATCCCATTTTGCGCCGCGGCCGGTTCCTCACCGGCGCCCACAACGCGGTGGTCGGTGTGAAGGACGTGAGCTGGATTTCCGCCGCCGGGCCGGAGATGACGACGCAGGACTGGGACAACCCGTCGACGCGCTGTTTCGGCATGCTGATGGATGGCCGCGCGCAGGCCACCGGCATCCGCCGGCCGGCCAGCGATGCGACGTTGCTGTGGATCCTGAATGCCCATCATGAGCAGGTGCGTTTCACCACGCCGCGGGTGACGGGCGGGCGCCGGTGGGCGGGCGTGTTCGATACCGCGTTCCCGGAGCAGCCGCGCCAGCACAACTGGCGGATGGGCGAGACCATCGAGGTCGCCGCCCGCTCGACCCGGTTGCTGGCGCTGACCGCATGACGCAAAGGTCATGCGGCCGACGCTTGATCTGAAACCGTGGCGCGGGCAGGGTTGGTGGGTAAGGAG
>CAIMEK010000349.1 GCA_903839965.1 uncultured Acetobacteraceae bacterium
GCCAGCGCCCGGTCCGCCCCGCACCCGCACCCGCACCGCCGCCGCCTCCCGTGGCCGTGCCACCCCCCGCGCCCGCGCGACCCCGCGCGCTCCCGCCACCCGGCGAGGACGCTCCCCGCTGCTCCGGCTTCCCCTGGCACCTGCTCCTCGGGTTGCCCGAGAAACCCGCCTGACCTGCCACGCCCAGGTGCGACCTAATTGTTCCGATTACGTATCTACCGGCCGGCGCAGCAGGATGCATCTGCATCCCCCCATTTTCGTCCCGCCACCCTACAACCCCGGCGGCGCCACAAACCCTCCAATCTCCGCCTCGATCATCCCGGCAAACCCGATCGTCGTCAGATCCTCCAGATACCCACCAATAATCTGCACCCCGATCGGCAGGCCGCCCTCGCCATGCCCAATCGGCGCCACCGTCGCCGGTAGCCCCGCCAGCGTCGCCACCGCGCACCACGCCACTTGGTTGTCGTACGGCAGCTTCCGCCCATCCACCTCCAGCCGGCGCGCGAAGTGCTGCGACGGCGAATGATCGTGCGGAAACGCCGGCGTCGGCATCGGCGGGCACAGCACCACATCCACCTCGCGCAACAGCGCCTGCCACCGCGTCCGCAATCCCTCACGCACTCGGCTCGACCTGATCCACCCCGCGTGGCCCGCCGTTATGCCGCGCAGCCACATGGCGGTCAGGCTCAAATCGTCGGGCGCCAGCGCCGCCGCCGCGCTCTCGGCCTCCAGGCGCTCCCGCGGCGCCAGGTCGGCAGCGAAAATCGCCGACAACAGCGTAACGTAGTTGCGCGTGGTGCGCGCCAGGTCGGGCAGGCCGGGGTGCCGGCGCAGCACCGTGCAGCCCAGCTTGCCCAACCGCTCCGCCAGCCCGTTGAGCGCCGACTTCACGCTCTCCGCGGTCGGGAACAGCGGATGCGCGTCGAGCACCAGCACACGATAGTCCGAAATCCTGTCGTGCCGCGCCGCCGGCAGCGCCAGCTGGTAGCCGATGCCGTCCCACAACGGATCGGGCCCGGCCAGCACCTGCAATTCGAGCACCAGGTCGCCGGCGCTGCGCGCCATCGGGCCGATCACCGCCATGTCGCCGCGCACCGGAATGGGCGGCGTGTCGGGATAGCCGGCGCCGCGCTGCGGCACCAGGTCGAGGCTCGGCTTGTGGGCGAACACGCCGCAGAAATGCGCCGGCGCCCGCAGCGACCCGCCGATGTCCGAGCCGAGTTCCAGCGCCACGTACCCCGCCGCCAGCGCCGCCGCCGACCCGCCCGACGACCCGCCCGGAGTGCGCCGCACATCCCAGGGATTGTTGGTGGTGCCGTACACGTCGTTGTAGCTCTGCCAGTCCGACAGCCCCGCGGGAACGTTGGTCTTGCCGATAATCACCGCGCCGGCCGCCTTCAGCCGCGCCACCGCCAGCGCGTCGAAATCGGGCCGCCAGGTGCGGAACTTCTGCAAGCCCCAACTCGTCGGCAGTCCGGCGACGTTGAATTGTTCCTTTACCGTCATGGGCAGGCCGAGCAACGGCCGCCGCTCGCCGCGCGCCAGGGCGGCATCCGCGGCATCGGCGGCGACGCGCGCCCGGTCGAAGTCGCGCACGACGACGGCGTTGATCTTCGCATCGATTGCCTCGATACGGGCAATCGTGGCGCCGAGCAGCTCGCGGGCGGAAACCTGCCGCGCCGCCAGCATCTGCAGCAGCTCGCGCGCCGTGCCGTACGGCGCCGCCTCGGCGGCCATCGCGCGGCCCCCCGGCCAACCGGCCGCCGCGACCATCCCGGCTACGAAGCTCCGCCGGTTCAGTTCGTAGGTCATCGCTTTCCCACCCCGCCACGAATCCCCGATCATCCCGCCGCCAGGGAGCAGCCCGCAACCCCGCCAGCGCTCCGCCGCGCCGGGATGAGCAATCCGGCATGTCCGCGCGACACGTTTCGGTGCATTATTGGGCGGGCCCACCGAACGGAGTCGCGACCATGTCCCACCCCACCCGCCGAACTCTGCTCGCCTCGGTTTTCGTCGGCTTGTCCACCGCCGCGCTGGCGCAACCCGGCTACCCGCCGATGCCGCCGCCGCAAATGGAACAGATGCCGCCGCCGCCGCGCGGCGCCTACATCTGGCGTCCCGGCCACTGGGTATGGAACGGCCGCACCTATGTGTGGGTCCCCGGCCGCTACGTGCCGCGGCAGTCCTCCTACCATCAGTGGGTGGAAGGCCATTGGGACATGCGCGGCGGCCGCTGGGTCTGGATCCCGCCGCACTGGCGCTGAGCGCCTAGAACGCAACCGTCAATGGAACGTGGTCGGAGGCTTTCTCCATGCCGCGTTCCGCCCGGTCGGGCGTCGCCTCGGTCAGCCGCTCGGCCAGCCCCGGCGAGAGCAGGGCGTGGTCGATGCGCAGGCCGATGTCGCGTGGCCAGGCGCCGGCCTGGTAGTCCCAGAACGTGTAGACCGGCCCTTTCGGATGCAGCGCCCGCACCGCATCCGTCAGCCCCAGCCAGATCAGCGCGCGGAACCGCGCCCGGCTCTCCGGCCGCACCAGCGCGTCGGTCGGCGGCAGCGCCCCGCGGGCGTAATCCGCATCGGTGGGACACAGGTTGAAGTCGCCGAGGATCGCCAGCGGCCTGTCCGCCTCCAGCAGCGCGGCCGCGCGGGCACGCAGCGCCTCCATCCAGCGCAGCTTGTAGTCGAACCCCGCCTCGCCGCCGGAATTGCCGTTCGGCAGGTAGATCCCGGCGAAGGTGATGCCCGCGGCCGTCACCTCGATATAGCGGGCGGCCTCTTCCGCCGCCCCCATGCCGGGCAGCGACCGCTGCGACACCTCGAACGGCACCCGCGCCAGCACCGCCACCCCGTTGTAGGATTTCTGCCCCACCACCGCGCTGCGATACCCCATCGCCTCGAACCCGGCGGCGGGGAAGGCGGGTTCCTCGCACTTGATCTCCTGCAGGAACAGCAGTTCGGGCTGGTGCACCCCCAGCCAGCGCCGGACATGGCCATCGCGCTGGCGGATCGAGTTGACGTTCCACGTCGCGATCCGCATCGCCGCTCTCAGTCCACGGAGAAACTCGTGCCGCAGCCACACGCCGTCTTGGCCTGCGGGTTGCGCACCGCGAAATAGGCGCCCATCAGCTCGTCGGCATAATCGAGCTCCGCCCCCTCCAGCAGGTCGAGGCTGGCCGGGTCGATCACCACCCGCGCGCCGCCCTGTTCGATCACGGTGTCGTCATCGGCGGCATGGTCGAGGTCGAAGCGGTACTGGAACCCGTTGCAGCCGCCCGCCGACACGGCCACCCGCAGCGCCGCCGCGCCCGCTTGGGCGGCGACGATCTCGGCAATGCGCGCGGCAGCGCGCCCGGTGAGGCGAAACCTGTCCATGTTCCCAACATAGGCCGATTGCCCGGTGTTTGAAGGGTGCGTCGGAACGGTGTATGGCCCGGCCATGTCCGCCGCTCCCTGGGCCGTGCAGAAGGAAACCGCGCGTGGCCGGCTCCACCCCGAGCCGGAGGCGTCCACGCGCTCGCCCTGGCAGCGCGACCGCGACCGCATCATCCACAGCGCCGCCTTCCGCAAGCTGCAGTACAAAACCCAGGTCTTCGTCAACCACGAGGGCGATTTCTACCGCACCCGGCTGACCCACAGCATCGAGGTGGCGCAGATCGCCCGCTCCGTCACCCGCGAGCTGGGCCTAGACGAGGACCTCACCGAAGCGCTCGCCCTGGCGCACGACCTCGGCCATCCGCCGTTCGGCCATGCCGGGGAGGAAGCGCTGGCGACGGCGATGCAGCCATTCGGCGGCTTCGACCACAACGCCCAGAGCCTGCGCGTGGTGACCCTGCTGGAAGCGCGCTACGCCGCTTTCGACGGCCTGAACCTGAGCTGGGAAACCCTGGAGGGCCTGGCCAAGCACAACGGTCCGGTCCGCCGTCCGCCGCCCTACGTCGCCGAGTACGACGCCCGCCACAAGCTCGACCTCACCACCTTCGCCGCGCTCGAGGCCCAGGTGGCGGCGCAGGCCGACGACATCGCCTACCACGCCCACGACCTCGACGACGGCTGGCGGGCCGGCTTCTTCGACGCGGCCGACATGCAGCATCTGCCGGTGGTGGGCGAGGCGCTGGCCGAGGCCGCCCGCGCCAGCCTCGACATGCCGCCCCCACGGCTGCGCCACGAAACCATCCGCCGGGTCATCGACCGGCTGGTCACCGACCTGGTGGCCGACAGCCGCCGCCGCATCGCCGCCCTGGCCCCGCTCAACGCCGACGCCGTCCGCCGCGCCCGCCGCCCGATGGTGGGGTTCAGCGAGCAGATGGCCGAGGCCAACCGGGTGATCCGGGAATTCCTGTTCGCCCGCATGTACCGCCACTGGCGGGTCAACCGCATGACCGCCAAGGCGCGCTGTGTGGTCGGAGAGATTTTTGCCCTGCTGCACGGCAACACCGGCCTGCTGCCGGACGACTGGCGCGCCCGGGCCGGCGATTCCGGCACTGTGCGCGCCGCGACGGTGGTGTGCGACTACATCGCCGGCATGACCGACCGCTACGCCCGCGAGGAACACCTGCGGCTGACGGACCTTTCGGTCTCCGGCTGATACGTCTGTATGGAAACAATGATGGACCAGAACATCTTCGCGTCGATGCGTGTCCGTGTCGTGCGGGCCCTGTGCGCCGTGGTTCCCGACCTGCCGGAGGATCTGCTGGCGAAGGTGGAAGTGGCGCCGCCGCGCGAGGCCGGCCATGGCGCCATGGCCACCAACGCCGCCTTGCTGGCCGCGCGCCCCGCGCGCCGCAAGCCGCAGGAGATCGCCGCCGCGCTCGCCGCCGCGCTCGCCGCCGACCCGCTGGTGGCCGAGGCCGCCCCGGCCGGACCGGGTTTCGTCAATATCCGGCTGCACCCGCGGGCCTGGCGCGATCTGCTGCCGGTCATCCTGCGTGCCGGCGAGCACTACGGCGACACCACCTCCGGGGCGGGCGTGCGGGTCAATGTCGAGTATGTCTCCGCCAACCCGACGGGTCCGATGCATATCGGTCATTGCCGCGGCGCCGTAGTGGGCGACGCGCTGGCCAACCTGCTGGCCAAGGTCGGGCATCCCGTCACGAAAGAGTTCTATGTCAACGACGCCGGCAACCAAGTCTCGGCGTTGGCTTGGGCAGCCTACTGGCGCTATCTGCAAGCGCTCGGAACCACTATGACCGAGGAGAAATTTGCAGCCGAAGCGTCATGGGGCTTGCAGTACCGGGGCGACTACCTGATCCCGGTAGGTCTAGCCCTGGTGGACAAGTTCGGTGGTTCCTTGGCTGCTCCCGGCCCGCGCATCGCCCCGCCGGACGTTTGGTTCCTTGAAGTCCGGGCCTTCACCATTGCGGTGATGCTGCAACAGATCAGGGACGATCTTGCAGCGCTTGGCGTCGTGCATGACGTGTTTGTTCACGAGCACGACCTTGGTGTGCAAGGCAAGGTGCAGGCAGCGATCGCCGAACTGGCAGCCAAGGATCTCGTCTACGAGGGCGTTCTTGAGCCCCCCAAAGGCAAGACCATCGACGACTGGGAGCCGCGCGAGCAACTGCTGTTCCGGGCGACGAAATTCGGCGACGACGTCGATCGTCCGTTGCAGAAATCCGACGGCAGCTTCACCTATTTCGCCAACGACATCGCCTATCACGCCGACAAGATCGCGCGCGGCTTCGACCTGATGATCGACGTCTGGGGCGCCGACCATGGCGGCTACGTCAAACGCATGCAGGCCGCCACCCGCGCGCTCGGCGGCACGCTGGACGTGGTGCTGTGCCAGATCGTGCACGTGCTGAAGGGCGGCCAACCGCTGCGCATGAGCAAGCGCGCCGGCACCTTCATTACGCTCTCCGACCTGCTCGACGAGGTCGGCCCGGACGCCGTGCGCTTCACCATGCTGACCCGCAAGTCGGACGCGCAGATGGAGTTCGACATCGACCAAGTGGTCGCGCAAACCCGCGAAAACCCGGTGTTCTACGTGCAGTACGCGCACGCCCGCTGCCGCTCAGTGCTGCGTGCCGCGGCGGCGGAATACGGTGAGGCGGCGGTGGCGCCGGAGGCGCTGGCCCAGGTGCCGCTCGACGACCTGCAAGATCCGGCCGAACTGGCGCTGCTGCGCCGCCTCGGCGGCTGGCCGCGCCTGGTCGAGGGCGCCGCCTTGGCGCGCGAGCCGCACCGAATCGCGTTTTTCCTCTATGATTTAGCGGCTGACTTTCATATGCTATGGCATCGGGGCCGCGACGATGCTGCACTGCGGTTTCTGCAGGCCGATGCGCCGGCCGCCACCTTCGCCCGTTTGGCCATGGTGGCCGCGACGGCGGTGTCAATCCGCTCCGGCCTTGCGGTCATGGGAGTGGCCCCGGTCGAGGAAATGCGCTGACGCCGTTCCGTTCCGCGGGGCGGCGGAGTAGGGAGTTTGCCGCACCATGCGAGACGGTCTGGACATTCCGGCGGGACCGGCCCTGGGCTCGAGCTATCGGGTCGCCCGCCACCAGGGCATGGATCCGAACACCAAACGCCTGGTGATGGTGGCCGGCGCCATCGCGTCCGCGCTGGCGCTGATGCTGGGGGTGTATTCCGCCACCGGGCATCGCTCCGCCGCGGTGCCGGTGATCGAGGCCGACAGCCGGCCGCTGCGCGTGAAGCCGGCCGATCCGGGCGGGCTGAATGTCGCCGACAAGGATATTTCCCTGCTGTCGGGCAACGCCGAGGGCACCTCCACCATGGCGCCGCCGCCGGAAACGCCGGCCCCGCAGGCGCTGAAGGCGCAGGAAGCCAAGGCGCCGCCGCCGGCCGCTCCGGCGGTCGCCACCGCCGCCCCGTCGCCGGTGCAGCCGGTGTCGCTGAGCGCCGCTCCGGTTGCCGCCGCTGCCGAGCCGC
>CAIMEK010000350.1 GCA_903839965.1 uncultured Acetobacteraceae bacterium
AGACGGTGACCGGCGCCGCCGATGTGGGTACCGACGAACTGCTGGGGCAACCGCAAATCCAGATCGATGTGGATCGCGCGGCCATCGCCCGGGCCGGCTTGTCGGTTTCCGACGTGCAATCGGTGATCGAAACGGCGATGGGCGGCGCAGTGGCCTCGCAGGTCTATGAGGGCGAGCGCACCTTCGATCTGGCGGTCAAGCTCACACCAGGTTCGGTCTCGACCGTCGAGGGCATCCGCAGCATTCCGGTCTTCGGCTCCAACGGCGAGCGCCTCACGCTGGGCGCACTGGCTTCGGTGCAAGTGAAGAGCGGCTTCGCCCGCATCTTCCGCGAGGAGAACGCCCGACGCACCGCCGTGAAACTCTCCGTTCGCGGACGCGACCTGGGCTCGCTGGTGGCCGAGGCACAGAAGAAAGTGGACGCCCAGGTGAAGCTGCCGCCGGGCTACCGGTTGGAATGGACCGGCGCGTTCGAGAACCAGCAACGCGCAGTCAAACGCCTCGCAGTCGTGGTGCCGATCACCCTGATTGCGATCTTCTTCCTCCTTTTCACCGCGTTCGACTCGGGGAAGATGGCCACGCTGATCCTGCTGAACGTACCCTTCGCCGCTGTCGGCGGCTTGCTGGTCCTGCCGCTGGCCGGCTTGACCCTCTCGGTGTCGGCACTGGTGGGCTTCATTGCGCTGTTTGGCGTGTCGGTGCAGAACGGCGTGCTGCTGGTCGAGCGCATCCGGGAGTTGCGCCGCAGCGGCCTGCCGATGACAGAAGCCTTGCTGGAAGGGGCCGTCTCGCGAGTGCGTCCGGTGGTAATGACCGCGCTCATGGCGGCGCTGGGCCTGCTGCCCGCGGCGCTTTCCCACGCCGTCGGGGCCGAAACCGCGCGGCCGTTTGCGACCGTGATCATCGGCGGCCTGATCACGGCGACGCTGCTCACGCTCTTCATCCTGCCAATCCTCTATCCAAAGTTCGAATCGGAAACCGCCGAGTATTGACCATGAAGTATCTGCTCGTCTTCATCCCGCCCGACCGGTTACAGCGCGTTACCGAAGCGCTGGTCGCGCATCATGTCCACGGCCTGTCCGTCTCCGAAGCGCGCGGCTTTGGGCAGGAGCATGATCCCGAGCACCCGGAGCACCACGAATTTCGCGGCCTGGAGATGACCCGCAAAATGCGCCTCGAAATCGTCTGCCACGACGAGGAAGTCGAAGCCGCCCTGAAAGCGATCTACGAAGCCACGCACGGCGGCCAACGCGGCGCGGGCAAGGTTTTTGTGCTGCCCGTGGAGGATGCCTTGCGCCTCAAGACCGGCGAGCGCGGCGCGGCGGCCATCGGACCGGACAGCGGCTACGCGCCACCCGACCAGTAGTGGAAGCCTCAAAACCATCTTCGCTGCCACGGAGGCGTTCAGCTTTTGGCAGGCCAGTTTGGGCTCGGTGAACTTAGGATTTTCCCTCCGCATCCCCCGTTTGAAGACAGGCATAGCCTCGGTCCTGCGGCTCAAAATCTCTAGTGCCGTCGCGCGCCAAAGACGTTCACCGGACCGCGATCGCGATCGTCGGCGGGGTTGCTGACGAACTGGTAGTTCAGGGTGCCGTGGATCGCCTTCCAGAGCTGGCAATCAAAATAGGTCTCCAGGACTTTTTCCGCCCCGTAGTTCAGCGCGCCGTCGCCGGCGAGGATGCCAAGCCCGGCAGCGAAAGGAGGATGTCCGCGGCCTCGCGCGCGCCATTCAGCTCGAAGGCGGCGGGCATGGGCTTAAGGCCGATCCAACGGTCCTGTTCGTACATCCGGAGAAGCTGGTCCAGCACATCGGTCTCGGTGGCCACAAATCCCAAGCCCAAGTCGCTGGCCAAGCGCGCGTTGACGAACTGTTCGGCATGGCCCGGCACGGGGATGACGAAGACCGGCTTGCGCAACAGAAACGCCTCCGAGATGGCCGAGTAACCGCCGTTGATCACCAGTGCGTCGGCCTGCATCAACAAGTCCACGTTGTTCATCAGCCGACCATGGTAAGTGACGTTTGGCCGTGACTCGCCCGGTCGTCCCACGACATCGATGTGGAACGGCATGGTGCTGCGCTCCAGGGGAATATGGGAGGCATGCACGGAGCCGCTGAGCATGAAGACCACCCGGCGCAATTGGCGCGGGGCAGGAAAGGGTTTGCCCCCCTCTTGAGCGACGCGCTCCGCCACGGCCTGACGCGCGATCAAGCCGATCCGCCGGAACTTGGGATGCCGCGTGGGGGTGCGCAGCGGGAAGGGGCTCAACACCAGATTGCAAAAGTGCTTGTGGAACAGGTAATCGGCAAACTCGACGAACCAGAAATGACTGCGGATGCCGGCCGGTCTGGGCTGACGTCGCAGATATTCGGTGACGACCATCTCCGAGGTGTTGAGGGCGACAATCGGGATGCGCCGCCGCCGCAGGGGTGCCAGGGCGTATTCGGAATCGACGACCGCCACCTCCGGCCGGATGCGGTCGAGGAGGGCGGCCAATTGCGCGCGTTTGACCCGCGCGATTGCCGCCAGCGAGCGGATGGACTTGAGGGTGGACCAGCCGCTGACGTCGCCGTTGGTGCCAGAATAGAAGAGGGCCTCGGCGGGGGTGAGCGAAACGACACAGTCCTTGTCCTTGAAGTAGGCCAGCCCATTGCCTGAGGTGAGCACGTGGACGCGCCATCCGGCCTGCGCCAGGTCTTCCATCACGGCATGGCACCGGGTGCTGTTGCCCATGCCTAAACCGTTGATGACAAACAAGCACGTAGGGGACATCGTGACAAGAAACGTCGGGCCTTTGCGGGAGGTCTGAGATTAGACTGGGCAATTCATCATCGCCGGGCAAGTCTAATCGCCCCGGGCAGCCCACACGCACTCGGCCGATGCCACAAACGAATCATGATCATCTGCGCAGACGACTTTGGCATGCGGGACGACATCGACCGGGCCATCCTCGAACTGGCTGGCCGACGGCGGCTCGGCGCGGTTTCCTGCATGGTGGGCCTGGCGCGCTGCACGCCGGCGGCCTTGGAACCGCTGCTGGCGCACCAAGCGGACCTCGACATTGGCCTGCACCTTTGCCTGACCGATGAAGGCTTGCCGCTGTCCAGCGCACCAAGGGGCGCGGGCGCGCCGCAGTCGCTGCCAGCGTTCGGGTTGCTGCTGCGCCAGGCACTGTCGGGCCGGGTGCCGCCACGCCTGTTGGGCTGGGTCGCGGATCAGCATGCAC
>CAIMEK010000351.1 GCA_903839965.1 uncultured Acetobacteraceae bacterium
GGTGCATCAACGGAATGAGACCGCAGGAGGCAAGCTCGGCGTCGCGGCGTTCGCTGAGACAGATTTCAGTGACGGTGCGGCGATCGACATCGCCATCCGCCGTCGGGTGATGCAGGACCGGAAGCCCCTCGACGCCACCGCCGCGGTCGATGCCGCGAATGCGCGCGCACCATCCGTAGGTGGCGAACGCGCGCGCGATATTCGCGGCGAACGCAAAGGCCGGATTGGCCCAGAGCAGCCGGTTGATGTCCGCGCCCTCGGTATCTTCCTCGAAGGCGAAGGCATCCAGCGGGTCGGTCGCCGCGCCGTAGGGCAGGCGAGCCAGGTAGCGCGGCATGCACAGGCCGATGTAGCGGGTGTCCTCCTGTTCGCGCAGCGAGCGCCATGCCGTGTATTCCGGCGTCAGGAACACGCGCGTCAGGTCGCGCGGATTGGCGACCTCGGCCCAACTGTCCATTTGCAGCAACGAGGGCGCGGCCGCGGCGACAAAGGGCGCGTGCGCGGCCGCGGCAATTCTGGCGATATCGCCGAGCATGAGCACGTCATCGGGGCGGTGGTCGAAGGCGTAGTCGCCGATCAGCAGTCCATAGGGTTCCCCGCCGAGTTGGCCGAACTCCTCCTCGTAGACCTGGCGGAAAATCGCGCTTTGGTCCCACGCGTTGCCACGGAATTTGCGCAAGGTACGGGCCAGTTCGCGCTTGCCTATATTGAGCACCTTGACCTTGACCCCGGCGTCGGCTTCGGCGGTGCGCACCAGCATCCACAGGCCACGCCAGCTAGCCTCCAGCAGTTGGTAGTCCGGAGCATGCAGGATGGCATTGAGCTGCGCGCTCATGGTCAGGTCGATCTCGGCGATCAGGGTCTCGATGAGCCGGCGCGGGCGGTCGGATGGCCGATGGGGATCGGCCAGGATCAGCCGCGCCAGAGTGGCCAGCAATTCCGGCGGCGGCGGGACCTCCTTGGCCGTGGGCGCAGCCACGGTACGGTCGAGGAGGTCGAAAAACCCGGGATCGAGGTCGATGCCGGACATTGTCAGTTCAGCGATATCATCGGCGCCGTCACAGACAGTGGCGCACCGGCTTGCAAGGACATGGTGGCTTGGGACTGCAGCGAGACCATGGTGCCATTGATGGTGACGCCGGTGTTGTCGATTTTCACCGAATTGGCGCCGACCGAAAGCGTTATCGACTGCGCTGCTGTGATCGAGCTCTTGCCGGCTGAGACAGTGATGGTGTGGTCGCCGGCCGTGACGGTCAAGGTGTCTCCGCCGCTCGATACAGTGACCTTGCGGTCGCCAGCTTCGACGGTTGTCGTGGTGTCTTTATGGATTGTAACGACCTCGTTGTTGAGGACGACCTTGGTGTAGTCCTTCTGGGCATGGAAAAACACCTCCTCCCGGCCGGCCTTGTCTTCGAAACGCAGTTCATTGAAACCGCCTCCTGCCGTGCTGGAATTCGTTTTGATGGTGCTGCGGGTCTTGTTGTCCGGCAGGGCATAGGGAACCGTCATGCTGGCGTTGTAGACTACGCCGGTGATGAGTGGACGGTCGGGGTTGCCTTCGAGGAACTCGACCACGACCTCCTGGCCAACTCGAGGGATGAAAATGCTGCCCCAACCGGCGCCCGCCGAAGCGTGAGCCACGCGGATCCAGCAGGTACGCTGGTCATCTTCGACGTCGGCTCGGTCCCAGTGGAATTTCACCTTGACGCGCCCATACTGGTCCGTGGTGATTTCATCGCCGGACCCGCCGACCACCCGCGCGGTCTGCGGCCCGCGGATCATCGGCCGCGGCGTATGTCGCTCCAGGCGGTGCGGCACATCGCCGGGTATGCAGCGCAGTGTGACGCGGTAGGTGTCCAGCGTTTCGCCGTCGACCGTCGAGGAACCCTCGGCGAGCGACATCGAGAAATCGGCACTGACGATGAGATAGTCGCGGTTGACTGGATCTTCCGGATGGTGCGAGAGGTTGAAACGCCAGCCCGGATGCAGGCAGCGGGCGTTGCTGACGGCTTCAATCATGGTCCGCTGCATGCCGATCGCCTGCATGCGAACGTCGGTCAATTGTTGGCCGACCGTGGACTGGTCGTATGGTCCGGGATATTCGTAAACCTCAAGGTTGTTGTGCGGATGTTTGCCTAGCCGCACCGTCTTGGCGGTCAAATCGGCTGAGGGGATGGTGAAATTGTAGTCCCGGAATGTAAACTTGCCGGAATGCAGCGCGAGTTCCATGGACCATTCCCAGATATGATCTGCAACAGTACGGAATTCCGTCTGATCGAACACGAAGGGAATGGCGTCGGGCAGCGTATCATGCGCGTTGGGATCGTCGGCGATGACGAGCGTGTGCTTGTCGCGCTCATGCTTGAAATAGTAATAAAGGCCGAATTGCTCCATCAGTCGGCTGACGAAATCGAATGACGACTCGCGGTACTGGACGCAGTACTCAAGCGCGGTGTCGCCGGCCGCAGCCTGGCGACGGTCGTCGAAATCGGAGAAGCCGGCGTCACGAAACACCGAGGTGATGATCTGGAAAGCGGACTTGTTCTGGAAGATGCGGCACTCCGTTACGCGAGTCAAAAGCCAGATCCATGGGCGAACTTCAACGTGATAGCGATAGGCGCCAGCGACCAGACCGGAAGAAACGACGCGCGTGACGATGCCGTTGAAAAAGCGGTCGGTGGTGTCCTCGGTCGACTGCGCAAGCCAGACCGTGGCTGAAGTACCGACGATGTTGCCAATGTCAGCGCGTAGCGTTCCGCAGGACAGATCGATCTGAAACAGGAACGGACGGCCCAGCTCCTCATGCGCATGGATACCGTCGAACAGAAGCTGAAAGCCGGGGTCTGGGGAGAAGTCCACCTCCACCCAGGCATTGGCAGCGGCTTCTCGGCTGGCATCGGTCGTGGTGTCGGACATCGACTACTCCGCAGATCACAGCTTGGGTGGGCAGCGGAAGCTGCGCAGCGCGGCCAAAGTGAACGGGTTGTTCACGCTGCTCGCATTCAGCTCGAAGGTTGCCGCACCGCCGGCTCCCGTAAACGTGGCGCGAAACTTGTCAGGCTGGCCGCTGGGCACGACACGTGCGGCGTCGAGCAGGCGCAGTAGCGCCCAGGGCCCGTCACGCTCGGTAATTTGGCCCTGGCCACCGCTGGCCGGCGTCATCGTCACGCGCACGAGTGTCTTGCCATTGGATGCTGGCCACTGGAATTGAGCGGGGTCGGGCGGTCCGTGGTTCCACGTCAGGGTTTGGCCAGCTATGTCGATGCTGATCTGAGCGACCTGCGGATCCAGAGCGATGGGCACGAGCTGAAAACGCACCTGTATCTGGTTGCCGGTACCGAACAACGCGTCGCGGATCTGCGCAGCGCGCTCGAACTCGGCAAGCGAACTCGGTGACAGGCCAAGCGGGGTCCGATCGGCGGACAACCACTTCCATGGCCGCTGCGTCGTGTCCACGAAAGGCTTGAGGTACTTTTCGAAAAACTGGTCGATCATGCCACCGGGGGCGAGCAGTCTGGAGAAATCGTCCACGGGAACGTCGGCACTGCTGGAAGCCACCAGTGGGTAACGGTTGAAGGCGGCCTCGCACAGCGGCACCACCTTCGAACGCCAAGCGTCCGAAAGCTCCTGGCTGGCGCCGCTGCTCGCCACCTGGTTACTGCTTTGCGAGACGCTTTGCAGCATCGCGGCGACCGGGCGGGGCATATCGCGTGTCAGGTCCTGCAACTGGGTCGCCGCGGTCGAAGTGCCGCCGCCGCTGCCGGCAATCTGGTTCAGCAAAACCTGGCCCTGATTGGGCGCGCTCGCGACCTGATCGAATCCTTGGTACAGTTGCTGGATCTTCTGCAGCGACGTCTCGAGTGCGGCGGGTTTGCCATCGGATCCACTGACGAAATCATGCAGGCTCTTGAAGTGATCGTCGACCCGCCTGGCCGGGTCCACCGGCTTGCCCGCCGGGTCGCTGCCGAATGCTTCGCCAAGAATATTGGCGATCTCGTTCTGCTGCAAAGACAGTCCGCTGCGCGCCTCGAAGGCAGCAAAACCGGCGGCGCGTTGGCCAATGCGGGCGATTTTGGCCTCGGCCGCAGCGGTCGCCTGGTCGGTTGCAGCCACACGACTCAACAGCGTTTGGGCATCCACCGCGTTCAGCAGGTCGCGCAGCGGGGAAGCGGGAGCAGACAACAGGCTGAGTACGTCCAGCGCCTGCTGTACGTTGGCGAACGGTTTGATGGCGATGTCGGCCAGCAAGGCGTCCCACCGGCGGGTGTAGTCATCCAGATAGAGGCCGATTACATCGCGTCGCAGCCTGGTGGTGTCACGCAGCGAGGCCGTAATGTCGCGAGGGGCGCGGCCGAGCACCCAGGTGTCTTCGGCGAGGTCCTGCGTGACCGATGGCAGGATTTGCAGAAAGACGTTGTGGTAGCCCGCCCAGGTGTAGATGCCCGGGACGCCGCTATCAAGACTCTTGCCGGAGCGGAGTTGGAACACGCGGCCGGTGCCCGGGCCGCCGTTCTCGGCCACCGTCCAGGTCGGAATGGCCAGCACGCGCTTGCTGCGCATAATGCGGTTGTAGCTGTACTCGGCCAGCGGCTCTTTGTTGAGCACGGCTCTCGCGGCGGCAATCAGAGTGTCGTTCAGGGCGAGTTGGGTCAGCGGCTGGCGCAACATTGCATCGGCATGGGCTTGCAGTGCATTGCGGATGGGCGCGTCGTCTTCGCTTGCATAGGTCGCCAGCAGATCCGCGGTGAACCACTGCATGACCAGTTCGCGGTCGAGCGGACCACGACGTCCCAGGATGAGGTAGACCTTGAGTGCCTGGTAGAGAAAGTCCGGATTCTGCATCCGGCTCTGCATCTGCTGCTCGATGCGAACGAGCATCCGGGGCAGCAGCAATCCGTTCAGCGCCCGGACATAGGCCTCCCCGGTGGCGGCGCCAAGCTTGCCGCCCTGATAAAGACCGAAGGTGAGGCTGATCGGTGCCGAGGCATCGCGCTCATCGTAGCCGCTGCGGATACCGCGCAGGGTATTGAGCGCGGGAACGACGGTAACCAGATCGGCATCCATCGGGCCGCGCTTGGCAAGCTCGGCAATCTGCGTGTTGTAGGTGGCGGCCCCGGCATGTACCTGGGCGATGAGCGCCTGGTTACCGATATAGCTCGCCAGCCAGGTGCCGCTGAGGACCACAAGAGCAAGGGCGCAGGCAACATAGACGCCTTGCCGGATCCAACGAGTGCGCCGCTCCACCTTCGGATCGAGGCCGACAAGCGCGGCCTCGCCGAACACCACTTCCTTAATGAGGCGGGAAAGGAAATAGCTCCGCCCCCGGCCACTGAAAGCGGCCACGGCTTGGCGCGGCAATCCGAACTCATTTGTTATCACGCCCAGCAGGCGATCGATCGGTGTGCCATCCTGGGTGCCGCTGGTGAAATAGACGCCGCGCAGCAAGGCACGGGCTTCCAGCCGGCTTGGTCGGAAACATTCGGTAAGGAATTCGGCGGCGATGTCGCGCAAAGAGGCAAGCTGCTGCGGGAATCCATAGATCAGGCGGCGACGCTGCACGTCCGGCTCCTGATGCACACGTTCGAGCATGCGGTCGTTCAGGCGGCCCAGCAGCGCGTCGAAAGCGGTCGCGAAGCCACCGACGGCACCGGCCTCGTCGCGACCTTCATCGAGCGGGAAGCTAACGCCCCAGACCTGCTCGCGTTCCTCGCGGCCGATATTGTCGAAGAACTCAACGAAGCCGGCGATCAGATCGGTCTTGGTGAACAGCACGTACACGGGCAGACGCACGCCAAGCTCGTCCTGTAGCTCGCGTACCCTGCGGCGGATGGCCTGCGCGTGCCGCGTTCGCTCATCTTCAGTCAGCGCCGAAAGGTCGGACAGGCTGACGGCGACCAGCACGCCGTTCAGCGGCTGGCGTCGGCGATGATGCTTGAGCAGGCGCAAAAAGCCCAGCCACGCGGCGTTGTCCACCACGGCCTGGCTATCCTGCGTGGTGTAGCGGCCGGCGGTGTCGATCAGTACCGCGTCGTCGGTGAACCACCAGTCGCAATTGCGCGTGCCACCTACGCCTTTCAAGGGACTGCCACTGCCCGCCGTATCCGCGAGCGGGAATTTCAGGCCGCAATTCAGCAGCGCTGTCGTTTTGCCGGCGCCGGGAGGGCCAATGAACATGTACCAGGGCAAGGCGGCCAGCAGCTTGCGCGAACCGCCGGCGACCTTGGAGTGCTTCAGTGTCTTCAGTGCCTCGCGCAGACGATCGGACAGCACGGCAACTTCCTCGGCCGAGGCGGTCGCGCTCGCGTCTGGAGAGGCGGCCACGATGCCGGAGGCAAGTTCCTTGTCCTTGCGGTAGGCGCGCAGGTCCTCGAGCAGGTTGATGACAAGCCACAGGAAGAACAAAACGCCGATGGTGACCCAGCGAGCAATCGCGGTTTCGAGCGGATGAAGCTGGCCCAGACCGAGCAATGGGCCGAAGAACCAGACCAAGACCGCCAACAAGGCGATCCCCATGAAGGTGCGGAACCAGTGCGAGTGGAATACGCGGGCCATGAACGTGTACATGTCCGCCTCACATCGCGGTGGATGCGCGCACGAGCACGATCTCGGTGCGCCGGTTCTGCTGACGTCCGTCGGCGGTGGCGTTGGAGGCGATCGGTTCCCCCTGGCCCTTGCCCTGCGCGCGCACGCGCCTGGGGTCTTTCATGTGCGAGCGCAACAGGGTGGCCACCGCGTCGGCCCGGGCCTGGGACAGTTCGAAATTCGAGGGAAAACGGGCGGTACGAATGGGCTGGTCGTCGGTGTATCCTTTGACCAGGACGTTGCCGGCCTCACTGTTCAGCGCATCGCCGATGCGGCCCAGCAGGGAGTTGTATGAAGCCGCGAGGTTGGCCTCGCCGCTGCCGAACATGGTGCCGCTGACCAGCCGCACGGTGACGGTTTGCGCATCCTGCAGGATCTGAACGAGGCCGGCCTTTATCTCGGGCTCAAGAAAGCGGTGAAAGTTGGGGACGATCGTATCGGCTACAACGACCTGAGCGACGGGCGGGGTGGGCGCCGGGGCCGGCATGGTCGGGCGCGGCACCGTGATCTGGCCACGCGGCGGCAGCGCGAGCAGCTCGGCGAACGCTACATCCGAGACGTTAGCGAGCATGAGGGTGAACGTGATGAAGAGCACAGCGGCGACCGTCGCCGTGACCAACCCCACCGCCCACAATGGCACGCGCTGGGAAAACCGGCGCGCGCCGGCGACGATGCCGCGCCATTGCGGCGACAGGTCGCGCTCGAAGTCGCCGCGACGTTGCCGGATGGTGCGATAGACCCCGTCGCGCAATTCGGACAACGCGGCGACGCCACGCGGCATGACGCGGTAACGACCGACGAAACCCAGCGACATGCAGAGATACATCAGTTCGACCACGGGCTCGTGGTGACCGAGGTCCTGCTGCATCTGGTCCAGGATCTCGAAGAACCGCTCGCCGCCGGTTACCTCATTGTGAAAAACGCTTGTCATGCTCTGCTGCGCCCAGGATGAGGCGCTGCCCCATGGCGTGCTGAGAACGAGGTCGTCGACGGTAGCGCACAGGGCGTAGCGGGCGGCGCGCAGCGAACGGGTGTCCATTCCAGTGGCGAGCGCCTCGGTCTCGAAACGGCGCACGGCCTGCACCATCGCGCGGCGAAGCCGGTCGACATCCGGGGCTCGGCCTCGATCGGAGGTGATGCGGATGGCGGCGGCAAGCACCGGCGACGCGGCGGCGACCAGCGGGGTGGTGCCTGTCTTCGGTAACGGGCGGGTTTCGCGCGCGGTGCGTGACGGACTGGGCACAGCTTCGGCACGGTTGCCGGCGACACCGGACGGGTTGGGCCGGATGATCGTACGTTCAGCGTCTGAGGGTTCAGCAAAAGGATCGTCGGTCATGCACTATCCCCGGATCGCCCAGCACTCGATCTCGAGTCCAGGAATGTCGCCTGTGACGTGAATTGCAATGCCGCCCGATCTCGCCAGCGCCGCCCAATAGGCGCTGCTGCGGTCCAGTTCGAAGTAGGACCGGCCAGCATAATAGGGGAGCTGGCGGGGCACCACCGGCAATGCGCTGATGGCGATGCCGGGGAGTGCTACGTTGATCAACTCGGCGATCTGCTCGACCGGACCGATCTTGACCTGGTTGGGGAAGCCGCGGCGCAAGGTTTCCGCCGGCAGTTGGGCCTTCACCACGAGTACCCAGGTGGCGTCGGTCACCAGACTGCGGTCCGTGATCGGGCCGACGCGGATACCGAACCGCCGTTCCTGCAGAGGAATCGGGATGGCGGTCTGCTCCAGCACGGCGGACAACGCCTGGCGCAACGCGGCGATGACCGGGCGAAAGGTCGCACTCAGGTCGTCGTGGCGGTACGGCGGAAAGACCGGGGGGCGTTTGCGGGACTCGGTAAAAGTGGCAAGTTCACCAGCCAGGCTGACAGCGACCCGATACAAAGCTTCCGGATGGATCTGCCCGGCCGCGGCGGCGAGGTGGGAAATGAGCGGCTCGTAGCGGTTGCAGACCTGCAGCAACAGGTAGTCGGCGATCTCTGCCGCGCCGCGCGTCGCGGATTCCGAAACGCGGCCGGCGAGCGCCTCGGCACGGTGGTGCAGCAGGCCCTGAAGCTGCGCCACGAAGCCGGCGAGCAGGCCTGAGGCGCTGCAGAACAGCACCGGCGGAATATAGGATTCGTCCAGCACGACGGATCGGTCGGAACGAACCTCGACAACATGGGCGAGACCGAGCGCGACGTTGCCGGAGCGGCTGTCGCCTTCCAGCGCGAAACGCAACCGCAGCTTGCCGATCGCCACGGTCGCGACGGATTGGTAGCCGGCGTTGGTGTCGATGGCCTCGTGTTCGGCTACCGAGAAGCGTGCGGCGGTTTCCAGGCGACCGGCGGCTGCGGTCTCGATGGCACCGGGTTGCCGGGTCGGCAGCACCAGGTAGACCGTGCCGTTCCGCAGCGTTTCCGGCAGGTCGAGCGGACTGGGATGATCGACGTCGCCGGGAATGCTGAACGGTGTGCCGTCGGCCAACATGCCCGCGGCGCTACGCACGGCGAATTTGCCCAAGGCCAGCAAATCCGTGTCAATGTCGAGACTGGTCAGGCCATAGGAAAATGGAACGAGGCCGGCGGTGCTGCCGCGGATCAGTCGCTCCAGGTAGCGTTCCTGCTGCTGCAGGTGCTGTGGCTGCAAAAACAGACCTTCACCCCAGATGACTTTGTTCTCCCATCCCATGGTCAAGGTCCAGTCGGTTTGTCGATGTCCGCAGCGAGCTTTATGCCAGTGCGATCAGCGGTGATGGTGATCTTGGTGGTCTGATGGGCGGCAACGTCGGTTGCCGCGCGCCAGGTCACATTTTGGAAATCCCGATAGGCCGCGAACACGCCGATGGCATGCACGGGATCGGTCGGCATCAGGGTGACGGACTTGCTGGCGCCGGGAGTGAGCAACCACTCGTCCTTCTTCACCAGATCGGACCCGAGAATCGCGGCATCCGTGTTGTAAAGCGGATAGAACTCTGCCCCTTCGAATCCAGATTTCGACCCGAGCTGATAGACGCGAACCGCTACCGGTGCGCCCTGCCCCTCCGGCGTGGTGTTGACATTGGCGGCGGCGGAAACTTGCAGGCTGACAACGGTCGGCGGTACTGGCGGTGGTGGCGCGGGTGAGGAGCAGCCGGCCAAAACCAGGAGCATGCCGGCAATCGGCACACCCAGCCCTACGCCGCAGACGAACTGCGGCGCCTTACGGCGTGCCGGATCAGACGACATTGCAGTGCCCCCTCGATTGTTCGGAAGCATGCAACAAATGTGGCTCGAATGGAAAGGATTTGCACCCCTTAGCGGCCGCCCGGCCGATGCCGGCTGCGTGAGATGCGCCCTCCGGCGTTCAGATGATCAATCCTTGCGCGTCTGCGCCAGGTAGGCTTCCGCAAAGGAGCGGCCAAACACCGCCTGGAAGTCGTCCTCGGCTTCACGCGAGATGTCGCCGTAAGTCAGCCGAAAGGCATCCCAGTAGCGTGCCTTGCGTGCACCGGGCAGCACGGATTCGAGCCGGCTCCTGCTCAACCGCTCTTCGAGTGCATTCGGGTCGAAACGACGCAGCAAAGCGAGCAGCGCTGTCTGTACGCCGGCCATCACCGCAAGCTCGTGCGACTTGATGTCGGCAAACGCTTCCTGCGTGGCGGCGAGCGGATCCATGTATCCAGGGCGGCCGGGGGTGAGTAGGGACCCGACGGCATCATCCGCAGTGACCGCAAATTTCAGCGCGTTGTTGCCGCGTGCGCGGATCATGGTTTGGGCGACGCGCATTTCGCTCTTGATGGCAGCGCGTGAGATCAACACTTCGCGAAGCCCTTCGGCCATGGCTCGGAAAATCCTGCCGGCGGCGCGCAGCGCGGCTTCGGGGTCGCTGTCGTCAATGCGCTGGCCGAGCACGCCGGCGCCATCGAGAAACGCGGTGAACGCCGCACGTGCGTCGACCTGAGCGGAGGAGCGCGACACGCCGGCGGCAACCTCGGGTGCGCGCGCGGCGGGGGCCGCGGCGGGTGCCTCGGCCGGTGGTGGAGCGATCGGCACGCGAGATGGAGAGGAAACCGATGGCGCCGGCGCGGTGCCCGGCAGCTTGAGTTCGCCGATCAGCGCGTCGAAATCGATTTCACCGGGGACCGCCGCGGAACTCACGCGTGGAGAAGGAATGGCCTGGCTCGGCGCGGGCGCATGGTCGGGCCTAGGCGCGCCCTGCCAATTGCTGGCTGGCGCGACCCCGCGGAACAAATCATCGTCCGGGTTGAGGGTTCGGACAGGGCGCTTCACCTCGAGGTCAAACGGGTCCGCACCACGCAAGCTGACCGGCACGGCGGCAATCGGATGCTGGAACGAGGGATCCGGAGGCCGTCCGAAAGGATTCTCCAGCGGATCGGCATCCAGGGGACTGGGTGTGTCGCGGACGTTGCCGGTGGAGGCGTCGCCGAAGGGATCGGCACTGCCCCGCGCCGAACCTGCGTAACCACCATCGCGAACCTGCGGTTGCGCGGGTGTGTTATCGAGTTCGACGGCAATGACGTAGTCGCCAAGGCGAAACTGGTCGCCATCGGCCAGCATGATGGAACTATCGCGGGCAGTGGCCTGTTGAGCGTTGTTGATGTAGAGGCCATTGCTGCTGAGATCGGTCAAAATAAAACGACCGCCCTCGGCGGCGATGGTGCAGTGCGTCTTGGACAGGATTCGCTCCGGGTCGGGAAGCACCCAGTCGTTGCCAGCACCCCGACCAATTGATAGGGTTCCCGACGACAAGGTTCGCACGTTGTCCGACCCGGCAAGTGCGCCGCTGGTGAGTGTGAGGATCAGGCGCACGACGCCAGCCGGCGAAGCGAAACGCGACCCCTCCCAGAGCGGAGCAGGCGTGATCTAAACCGGTTGTTGGCGGAGGAATGAATGGCCGACATCGTACTTGCCGAACACCGAGGCCAAACCTGGCTCGTCAGCGGTGAGCAGTACATCGACGATCTGCTTGCCAACACATTGCCTGGCGATATTAGCATCGAATTCATCGCGTGCCAGTCGGATTCCGATATCACTGTTTTGTGGGTACAGAGTGGCGACCAACCAGCATCGGCTGGTTCGCCGTGGATCATCAATCCCGCGATCGTGAGCCGGATTCGGCGCAATTCGGCGGGGCTCAGCGTGTTCTTCGGCCAATGGTCGGTCCTGCTGGACGACGATGCGCATTCGGTGATCCGCGCCTCAGCGGCGCGGGCAATGGAACGCAGCGACGCGGATGTGATGATCACCAGCTATGTCGGCCCTGAAGGACCCCGGATTATAGCGGATCTGGCCAATCTGCGCTGCAATTTGATCGAGGCGGAATTGGCTGGCCTCGGGGTGGCGTCGTCGCGGATCGTCCGCGTCACCCGGGATGTCGCGACCGTGCCGGGAATGGGAGCGGAAAGTCAGCGCATCGATATCGTGGTCAAGATGGATTGACGCCGATGGTTCCTACTTGAGCGACGCCAGAAGTGCGTCCAGGTCTGGCTCGGTTTCCGTGGGCGTGCCGGGCGGCGGTTCGGCGCTCAGGCTGGCGAGCAGGGCATCGAGATCGTCGGCCGCGGGCGTGGCGGTTTCCGCGGGTTTCACTTCGACTTCGGGGTGCTGCTCGACGGGCGCGGGTCGCGGGGGCGCTTCAACAGCCGGCGGTGGCGGTTGCGATTCCTTGGCAACCTCCGCCGGGGCCTTGGGCGCCGCGGTGGGGGGCGCCGATGGTTTGGCGACGGGTGGAGCGGCCGCGGGTTGAGGAGGGGGCGGCGCCGGTGGAGGCGGCGTTATGTCCACCGGTGCCCAACGCCCCGCCAGGTTACCCTCGCCCATGGACTTGAAGCCACCCAGGCGAACTTCCGGCCGACCGCGCAGGCTCAGCACGGGATTGACGCCGGTGGTGGCGACCTGCACGGCCTGGCGCTCGCTGAACAGCCGCTCGGTGCAGGGCAGCGCGATCTGCTCGCCGTCGGTATCGTGATACACATAGACGGGCAGATCACCGACGGTCGCAACGCTGCCAAGCTTCATGGCCTTGCTGTCGCGTTGCCAGGTTTCGGCCACCAGATTGGCGGCTAACAGAGCGGAGTTGCCCCAGAGCATGCCGGACAGGCCGCTTTGGCGGGTGAACTCTTCGAAGGCGAATGCATCGATCGGATCGGTCTTCTTGCCGTATGGCATGCGCAGCAGAAAACGTGGCGTGACCAATCCAAGATAGGCGGAGGCGCGCAGGCCGCGCAGCGCTTCCCAGGCCTGCCTGATCAGCGGATGCCATTCGTGCATCGGCGTCTTCAGGGGCTCCGGGCCAATGGCGGTAACGAACGGCGCGCCGGCAGCAGCGGCAATCTGGGCCATGCGACCGAGCAGTTCGGCATGTGGTGGCGTGGCTTCGAACTGGTAGAGGCCGGCAATCATCGACAACGGACCCTGATGCGCGTCCAGCGGCGGCTGCTCAACCAGCAAGGCGTAAAGGCCAGACTTATCCAGGGCGTCGGAGGCCGCGAGGTCGGCCGCCAATTCCTCGGCCGAGATGTCGTAAAGCACGATCTGCAGTCTTGCGTCGGTCTCAATGCGACGCACCAGAAAGTCCAGGCCACGCCACAGCGCTTCGGCGTTCTGGAAGTCTGGATTGTGCAGCACCCGGCGCATCGCGTCCGACAGGGCCGCATCGACGCGCGCCACCAAAGCTTCTTGGCGGGAATCCCGCTCGGGTACGATGAAGGGCCCGATCAGGCGGCGGATCAGGTCGTCCGACGCTGCCTCCGCGGCGGGGGCACGCCCGGTGAGGCGGGCAAAGTCCGACAATTTCCGATCGGTTGGGAGCGCCGCACCACGCGCGCGTCGCATGGCGGCGGGCGGCAAGGCGGTCTCTCCGGACCAGGAAAGCACCTGCTTCGCCGCACGGTCGAAGCCAGCACGGCTCTGGAGATTGCGCCGCAGTTGGAGCAGTTCGTCGAATACCGGAAGGTTTTCCACGAGCTGGTCAGGATGGAAGTCGTCGATGGATTTGATCGGCGCCGACAGCACATTGCCTGCTTCGTTGACTGGCACGGTGACCGCGAGCGAAAGGGACTCAAGCAAGTCATCGAGCGTGTCGACGTCTACTTTGCGCGGCTTGCGCGCAGCGAGGGCTGCGCCGCTTTCCAGCACGCCGGCATTCGCGCGGCCGGAGAAATCGCCCAGAACGGCCAAGCGGAACGCGGGACCGGGCGGGGCGCGGTTGATCTTGCCGAGTTGGCCAAAGCTGACGACATACTCCACCGCTTGACCCCTTCTGCCTGGAGGTGGCTCGGTGAGCAACCATAACCCGCCGGCCGTGCTGCCTTCACGCGGCGGTGAATGCAGAATGAAGCCGCACTCCCATCGCCTCAAGGCTATTCCGCATCACGTCCTGGAGTGGGCGGGTAATCCCTGTTTGTTGAAGACCGGAGCCGCCGTCGAGACGGCGCTGCGTCAAGGCCGATGGCCTCAGGCGGTCGTTCTCGTTTACAATGCCAAGGCGCAAGTTGATCTGATTCGATTGCCGGGTGCCGCGGACTCGCCAGGAGGACCAGGGTGTTGGCTGAACAGTTCATGTCCTGGGCGGCAACGCATGTGGGTGCGGTACGCACGCACAACGAGGACGCGTTGCTCAACCGTCCGGACCTCGGGCTTTGGGCGGTGGCGGACGGCGCCGGCGGGCACGCACGCGGCGAAGTGGCCTCGCGGATGGTCGTCGAGGCCCTGGAGTCGATCCCGCCGAACTTGCCGGCCAACGAGGTGCTGGCTGAAGTGCGGCAACGCATTGCCGAAACGCACGCTGCACTGCGCGATTTTCGCGACGGTGAGCGGCGGGAGACCAGCGCTTCTACCGTGGTGGTGTTGATCGCGCGCGGCGATCATTACGCCTGCCTGTGGGCCGGCGATTCGCGCGGCTATCTTCTGCGCGATGGGCAACTCGTGCAGATCACGCGCGATCACAGCGTAGTGCAGGAGATGGTGGATTCCGGCCTGATTACGCCGGAACAGGCTTACAGCCATCCGAGCGCCAATGTGATCACCCGGGCGGTGGGCGCGGAGGGAGAGTTGGATCTCGATAAGGTCAGCAACCGATTGATGCCCGGCGACCGCTTCCTGTTGTGCAGCGACGGTCTCTGCAAGACGCTGCCGGAGGCTGACCTGGTGCAGATGCTCGCCACGCCGCCGCCGGAAACAACGGTGGACCGCATGATCGAGGCGGCATTGGCCTTGCAGGTAAATGACAATTTGACGGCGGTGGCAATTGAGGTCGTGGGCGCAGGTTGTGAGCCGAGTGAAGCAGACCAGGACGACGACACGGCCCACACCGTGCCGCCGGCCAAGACGTGAAACTTATTAAGTTTCGACGCGCTCGGTCTTGAACATCAGCGTGACCCTGAGCACCGGACAGATCCGCGATACACCACGGGCGACATGGGGAACGGTGCCGGGGAAGATGAGCAACCGGTTCGGCCTCGGATAGATCGAGATGACGATGTCGGTTTGAGCGCGGTTGAAGAATACCGTCTCGCCGCCCCAGTTGGGGTCCCATTTCTCGTGCGAGTAATAGATGGCGGTGAAACTGCGATCCGAGACGGAATCGGTGTGAACCGTGCCCTCGCTCCCGAAAGGCTGTCCGTTCGCATAGCAGCGCAGAAGGCGATGGCCGGATAGCGCGGTGCCGCTAAGGCGGTCCCACAATTCGCGAAGCAGGGGCGCGTTTCGCTGCAGTTCGTCGGTGCAGTCATACTGCCGGCCGCCGCCCTCTGGGGCGACGTGGTCGGGGTTGACGTTGCCAGCGAAGTGCTTGTGCCAGAACGAGAACGAGTCTGTCCTGTTGTTGGATTTCCAACCAAAGCCCCAACCGACTCGGCTCAGGTGGTCGTGGACTTTCTTGCGGGCGTCGGCATCGATCGCGTCGTCCACAACCGTAAAGCCAGGCGGGAGGCCGGGTCGGGGCGTCGGTATGGCGAGGGGGAGCGGGGCTGGCTGAAGGTCCATGCCTCAGTTTTCCGGTTCGCAGTCGGGCACGCGGTCGGCCGTCAACCGGTAACGCCGGCGGCGAGCGCGGCCTTGTCACGCTGGGCGAGATCGGCCTTTTGCAGCGTGGACACGATTTCGCTGGCAGGCATGCCGAGCGTGTCGCGCGCATTGCGCAGCGATGCTATGGCCCGTTCGACCATCGAGTCATGTATGGCGTTCAGCTTGAACATTGCCGAGAACTGCGCGACACGGTCGGCATTTTCCGCGATGGCGTCGTCGTACTGCCTGCGCTGCGCGGGGTCCTTCAGGTCTTCGGGCTTCACCCAGGGCGGCAGTGGCTCGCCGTTAATGATGATCGCCGGTGTTTTCCAGGGCGGCGGGTTCGCCGGATCGAAATTCGGGTCCAGGTCACGCTTGAAGCGCGAAAGCACGGTAATCCACAACCGCAGCCGTGTGCGAGCCTGCGGCAGCGCTTTGGTGGGATCGTCGGGCACCGCACCGTCGTCGCGAACGAGCTGGTCGGCGGCATTGCGCAGTGCCTCCGGCGCGCGCGTGCGGTCGTACTCGGCCAGGGCAGCGGCAACGTCGGCCTCGATCGGCAACGAGGCGGCCGTGTCGGACATGGTCTTGGTCTCCATCGCTTGTTGAGCGCGAACGGAAGGCGAAATCGTGATGGCTGCCGACAGCATCGCGGTCAGGAGCCAGGGCGGGATCAAAACGGTGCTCCCGGATAGCTGGACGCGCCGTCACCCAGGCCAAATGTGTGCGAGGCACCGCCTTTGCTGACCGTCGTCGCGCCGTCGGCGGTTGTGACCATCGACTGGGTGACGGTCGCGAACGTGGTGCCCCCACCGCCGGCGCCGACGACACGATACTGCCAGGGTATGTGGAACACTGCATCGCCCGCCCAGGGAGGACCCGCTCCGCCACCCCAAATAGCGCAATTGTCCATGAATGCGAACTTTGTTCCCTTGCCTGAGGCAACCGTGGTCGTCATCGGGCCAAAATTGGCGTTGGGCCCGTGGCCATGGCCATTCAGTGCACCCCAGTAGCCGTGGGCCGCGGCGCCGATTTCGAGTTCAAGCAGTTCGATGTTGGCGAACGACACGTCGGCGGGGCCCACATAGACGTCGGTGTGTATACCGCCGTTCGGCCGGCCATTGGCCATGTGGCGCGTTCCGTTGACATCCATGTGAACGCTGTTCGGGGCAATGACGTCGAACTCCACCTTTTCGACCTGGCCGCCGACGGTGACGGTAATTTCGGCCTTTCCGGGCCTGCTGTCGGCGGTGAAGATAACGGTTGCGCCGGTGGTCTTGCTGAGCTTGCCTTTGGACACCGTCCAGGTTCCCGGGCCGGGCGTCACCGACAGCGTCACGCGTTCGCCGACACCGAGTTTGGTGCGGGCCCGGTTGGTGGGCGATCGCGCTTCCGTTTCATGCTTGAGTACCGGCGGCCCGGGTGGTTTGGGCGGGGGTTTACCGCCTCCGCCTTTCAGGGGAGGCGAGATCGTCACGCGACGGTTCTGGCCCGGGTCGGATTTTGAAAATGACGTTGTCGGTCCTTTACCGGTCGCGTTGATATTCGCCTTGGGTACGCCGAGGCCGATCAGGAAATCTTGTGCAGCCCTTGCGCGGGCGGTCGCCAGGGCCTGGTTGTGTGCTTTCTGCCCATCGTCGCTGGCGTAGCCATCCAGGCGGATCTTGTCGGGTGCCGGTTGCGCCAGGTATTTCTGCGCGTAATTGGACAGCGCCTGTTTGTCGCTGGCGGTCAACTCCGAAGAATCGCGGTCAAAGAAGAGGTCGCTTTCGGTTGCGGTCGCAGTGCCGCTTGGCGATGGTCCGCCGTCGGTGCCACCGTCATAGCCGCCATCGGTGCCACCGTCGGTGCCGCCATCATAGCCGCCGTCGGTGCCGCCATCGGTGCCACCGTCGTAACCGCCGTCGGTTCCACCATCGGTGCCGCCGTCGTAACCGCCATCAGTTCCACCATCGGTGCCGCCGTCGTAACCGCCATCAGTTCCACCGTCGGTGCCGCCGTCGGTTCCACCATCGGTGCCGCCATCATAGCCGCCGTCGGTTCCACCGTCGGTGCCGCCATCATAGCCGCCGTCAGTTCCACCGTCGGTGCCGCCATCGGTGCCGCCGTCAGTTCCACCGTCGGTGCCGCCATCGGTGCCGCCGTCAGTTCCACCGTCGGTGCCGCCATCGGTGCCACCGTCGTAACCGCCGTCGGTTCCACCATCGGTGCCACCGTCGTAACCGCCGTCGGTTCCACCATCGGTGCCGCCGTCGTAACCGCCATCAGTTCCACCGTCGGTGCCGCCGTCGGTTCCACCATCATAACCGCCACCATCGCCGCCGTCTGAGCCGTCGCTACCGGTGGCGTCGCCGGCTACGGATATCGTGGGCGCGGCGACAGCAGCCGCCGGCAGAGCGGTGACACCGAGTCGGATGAGCCAGGCCCGCTTTTTTTCTTCCAACTCTGGCATTGCGTTGCATCCGATATTGGTGGGGACCAGTGGCAGCAATGGCACTCGCCGATGGGCGCAAATGACTTAGCTTTGCATCGACAACTTTACGACAGCGAGCCGGGCAACTGTATGGTCATGTCGATAGCCCCATGATCACACGTTTTCGTCAGACCAACCGAAAGGCATGATTGCGGCGCGATATCATAGCGGTGGAGCCGGTAATAGCTCCTCATAGGCGACGGGTGGGTCAGGAACTATGGATCGGGCGGTGCCGGGATGTGGCCCGAGATCAGTTTCGGATCGAGTTCGCGAGTTGCGACCGCGGCGGCCGCGGCCTCCGCTTCCGGGGGCACCCAGGACTTGAACAGATAGATGGGCTTCGGGCTCGTGAGCGGGCTTAGTGCGGGGGTGAAGTCGATCTTTGCGTATCGCATTCTTCCATAGGCGTTCATTTTGACCAAGTTTTCTCCCCGATAGAGCTGGTCTGGATCATTTTCGTGGAGTTGCCCATCCGCCTTCAAACGGGCGCGCTTTACGATGTCCGGAGCAACGTTCTGTTTGAAGCTGTTCACCTGCTTTTGCAGGGCGGCGTAATAGGTGTCCTTGGCCGCTGACTTGAAGGCGGCATAGATCTGCAGGAGTTCGCTGAACGTGGTCGCCGCCGCTATCGTGACGTTCAGCTGGCCCTTCGACGCGGTTGCCGCCTTCTGGATTTCATTCACATAGGACAGAGCGCAAGCGTCAACGTCATTGTGGCCGGCGACGGAGACCGTCTTCGTGAAGCTTACGATCGCGGTAGCGATGATCTTTTGTGCGTCGCCGGCGCTGTATTTGGCGGTCAGTCTGGTCAGACTCTCGGTGGTGGCGGCCTCAATGATCTTGTCGCCGATCGCTTCGGCACTCTTCACGCCGGCCTGCGCGAGAATTTGCTGCGCGTTGGTGGCGAGTGCCAGGCCGAGACTGGACCGGAGCGCTGCGCCCGCGAGAACCGCCGCCGCACCGGCGGTCAGCGGTGTCGCTATTGCGATCCCCATTGCCACGACGATGTCGAATTTCAACTGCGCTTGCTTGGCAGCCGCAGCTTCGGCGTCCTTGAGGTCTGCGCGCGCCTGTTCGACAGCCAGCATGTAGAGGCTAAAGGCGTCGCCGGCCGTTGCCGAGGCGAGCCCTCGCAGCGGTTCCATCGCCAGCTTGTCGACCTGCACCTGAACTGCGGGCAGGTCGAACGGATTCGTCTCGGA
>CAIMEK010000352.1 GCA_903839965.1 uncultured Acetobacteraceae bacterium
CTGGAACAGGCGGCACTCTATTGCGACCGCGCGCTCAAGCTCGATCCGCAATTCGCGGATGCGCATTATCTGCAGGGCCTGCTCCACCTCAGCGCCGGCCGGTTGTCAGAAGAAATCGCCGCCTATACGAACGCGTTGACCATCAATCCGTACCATGGACCCGCGCGCTTGAATCTGATCGAAAGTCTGCTGGCCAACCACGCATTCGAGCGCGGTCTGCACGCTGCCGACGACCCGACCAGCGCCAATCTGCCGGACGGCGAAGCGCTCATCTGCCGCATACTCGGGCTGCTGGCCGCCGGCCTGTGCCTGGACAAGTCCTGGGATGCCCGCCTGCAGGCGGTCCAGGATAGCTTACGCGCTACCCCGCCTTCCACCGGCGTCGAATTCGATTTCAGCGAAAGCCTGCAACTGGCGGAAGGTCAGTTGAGCGCCGAACAATCCGCCGCCTTTGCCGCGTTGGTTGCCGCGCTTGCCCCGGTGACCGCCCAATGAAGACCGAGCCGCACATCGTCGTTCTCGACGGCCATACCCTCAACCCCGGCGATCTTTCCTGGGCGCCGCTGGAAGCGCTCGGCGCCTGCACTGTCTATCCGCGCACGCCGCGCGAGTTGATCGTCGAACGCGCGCGGGACGCCGACATCGTGTTGACCAATAAAACGATCCTTGACCGCGACATCATCGGCCAGTTGCCGCGCCTGCGCTATATCGGCGTCATCGCCACCGGCTACAACGTCGTCGATGTCGCCGCCGCGCGCGAACGCGACATTCCCGTCACCAATGTCCCAACCTACGGCACCCGCGCCGTCGCGCAGATGACCTTCGCGCTGCTGCTGGAACTGACCCAGCAGGTGGGACATCACGCCCGCACGGTGCGGGAAGGCCGCTGGAGCGCGAGCCCCGACTTCAGCTACTGGGACTCTCCGCTCATCGAGCTGGACGGCCTCACCATCGGCCTCATCGGCTTCGGGCGCATCGGCCAGGCGGTCGCCCAACTGGCGCTGGCCTTCGGCATGCGCGTCGTCGCTTATGATCCCCATGCGCGGGCTTCCGTGCCCGGCGTCGCGCTGGTCGAGCTTCCCGACCTGCTGGCGCAGAGCGACGTGGTCAGTCTGCACTGCCCGCTCACCCCGGACAATACCGGCCTCATCAACGCCGCGACGCTGGCAATCATGAAACCGACGGCCTTCCTCATCAATACCGCCCGCGGGCCGCTGGTCAACGAGCCGGAACTGGCGGCGGCGCTGAACGCCGGGCGCCTGGCGGGCGCGGGGCTGGACGTGCTCGCGGTCGAGCCGCCGCCCGCGGACCATCCGCTGCTCAGCGCCCGCAACTGCCTCATCACCCCGCACATCGCCTGGGCGGCAAGCGCCGCACGGGCGCGGTTGCTTGCCGCCGTCGCCGCCAACGTGCGCGCCTTCCTGGACGGCCAGCCGGTCAACGTCGTCAACGGCTAATTGCTATTCAGTGCTTCCCGTTCGGCCTGAAACGGATTCGGCAACAACGGCAATCCGTGCGCCTCGGCAACGCCGGGGAAGGTGATCTGCCCCTGCCAGGTGTTCAGACCGAAGCTCAAATCGTGCAATTGCCGCAGCGCCTGCGCGCAGCCCAGGTCGGCGATCTTCACCGCATAGGGCAGCGTGGCATTGGTCAGCGCCTGGGTGGCGGTGCGCGCATACGCGCCCGGCATATTGGTCACGCAGTAATGGATGATCCCCTCTTCCTCGTAGACCGGATCGTCGTGGGTGGTGGGCCGCGTCGTCTCGGCGCAGCCGCCCTGATCGACGGCGATATCGACGAAGACCGAGCCGGGCTTCATCAGCGACAGCATCTCGCGGCGGATGAGCTTGGGCGCCCGCGCGCCCGGCACCAGCACCGCGCCGATGAGCAGGTCGATGGTCGGCAGCCGTTCCAGCAGGTTCTGCTCGTTGGAATAAAGGGTATGCGCCGTGCTGTGCAGCGTGATGTCCAGGAAGCGCATCTTATCCAGGTCGATTTCCAGGATGGTGACCTCGGCGCCGATGCCGGTGGCCATGCGGCCCGCGTTGATACCGGCGGTGCCGCCGCCGATGACCAGCACGTTGCCCGGCAGCACGCCCGGCACGCCGCCCAGCAGCACGCCTTTGCCGCCCTGCGCCTTGCTGAGATAATGCGCGCCGACGATGGTGCTCATGCGACCGGCGATCTCGCTCATCGGCTCCAACAGCGGCAGCCGGCGGCCAATCTCCACGGTCTCATAGGCGATGGCGGTGGTTTTTGCCGCCAGCAGCGCGTCGGTGAGCGGGCGGTTCGCCGCCAGGTGCAGATAGGTAAACAACGTCAGGTCGGGCCGCAGCAAGGCGTATTCCGCGGGCACCGGCTCCTTCACTTTCAGCACCAGTTCGCAGCCCCACGCCTCCGCGGCGGTCGGCACAATGGCCGCGCCGGCCGCGCGATAGGCGTCATCGCTGAAACCGCTGCCAACGCCGGCGTCCTGCTGCACGAAGACCTGGTGGTCTTGCCGTGCCAGCATGCGCACGCCGCCGGGGGTGCAGGCCACCCGGTTCTCTTTCGTCTTCACTTCCTTCGGAATCCCAATGCGCATCAGCTACTCCTTTCACACGCGCGCCCGCGTCAGGCGCGCCAACACATCCGTCATCAACGTCACCACATAGTCTACCATCGTTGCGCAGGCAATCAGCGGCAGCTTGGTCAGCATCACCGGCGGACAATCCGCTTTGTAGGTCTGCACGCTCACATCGAGGCCGCGCGCGGTCAACTCGGCGACGAAGGCCTGCGCCAGTGGCAAGTCGGCGAATTCCAGCCCGCACAGGTGGCGCTGGCCGGTCACCGCGGTGATGACGTCGGGGAACTGCGCCGCCAGTGCCTGCAACCGCGCCTGGTAGGCATCGCCGATGCGCCGGGTCACCTCGCGGTTCGCCGCCGCCCAGCGCAGGGTGATCAGGTAGGCCAGCGCGGCCAGTTCCTCCTGCCCGTTCGTCACCAGCGCGCCGAACTGCGGCAGGTTGTCCATCGCCGTACTGAAGATCACGCGGGAGGCGGGAAACTCGCCGCCCGGGCAGCCTTTGCCGATGATGACGAAGCTGGGCTGCAGCCCGTATTCCCGGAAGAGGAATAGCTCTGGCGCCCACACGCAGGACTGAATCTCGTCCACCGCCGTCGGCACGTCGTGCGCGGCGCAGCGGGCGTAAAGCGCCTGCAGGAAGGCCGGTTCCAGCACCTTAGCGCCATAGTTCATCATGATGATCTCATGGAAGACGCCGGCGATTTTGTACGGCGGCTGCTCGAAACGGGCGAAGGCGTCGGCCAGGTCATCGAAATTGTTGGGCCGCAGCGGATGCACGCGGTACAGCCCGCCGGCTTCCAGCCCGGCCGCCAGCTCCGGCCACATGCCGCGCAGCAGTTGCACCAG
>CAIMEK010000353.1 GCA_903839965.1 uncultured Acetobacteraceae bacterium
CTGCGGCCGGAAGATGCGCGCCTCGGCGATCAGATTCAGCATCTCGCCCGATGCCCAGCCATCAAACGGCGATTGCTGGGCCGGGACGAGCACGACGTCGGCGGCAAGCAGCGCCGAGCGCATCAGGCCGGCGACGCGCGGTGGCCCGTCGATCACGACGTGATCGGCGTCGCGGGCCAGCTCGGGGGCTTCGCGGTGCAGAGTGTCACGCGCCAAGCCGATGACGCCGAACAGCCTCGGCAGCCCCTCCCGTGCCCGTTGCTCCGACCAGTCGAGCGCCGAGCCTTGCGGATCGGCGTCGACCAGGGTGACTCTTTTCCCTTTCCGGGCCCATTCGCCGGCGAGGTGCAGTGCGAGTGTCGTCTTGCCGACGCCGCCTTTCTGGTTGAGGAGCGCCACGATCATCGGGCGCTCCTGTCGGTTTTCCACCGATCGCGATTATGGCCAACAATAGAAGGGTTAGAATCTTGTACGTTAGATTCTAAGTTAGGCGGCTCGGAACCGGTTGATCGGCCTGGAGAATTTGCCCGTTTGGGTTCCTGATAGCACGTGGGTCCGGTTCCTGATGGCACGTGCCCATTGGTTCCCGATAGCACGTGCGCTTCCACAGGTTGTCCACAGGCACCTGTGGATAACTTCGTCTGCGTGAACGCCAGCAATTCGCGTCCGCCGGTCTCACGCTCGACGACGAGGCGATAGCCCGGCAGCGGTTGCCTGCGTGCGATGTCGCGCAGTTCGAACGCGAACCGCTTGAACGGCGAAAGGCTGGCCGATTTGACGTGGAGGTGGCGAAAATCGAACCGCCAGCCGCCCCGCTGGCGGCCGGCGTGCTTGCGGACCAGGCGATAGAGCCAGCGCTCCAGGCCGCCCGTCAGGCTGAAATACGCAGGGTCGATGGTGAGGACCAGCGCGTCGTCGAGGACCGCGCGATAGAACCAATCCGGCATGATGAGATCGATGCCATCGGCATTGCCGTGCGCATCGGCGCGCTCGGTCCATTCGTTGATCCACGAGAAGCGGTGCATGCGCCGTTCGCTGACCTGGCGCAGCGAGGTCGCCACCGTCGTCGATTGCAATCGATCCAGCGCCGCCTTCAGCCGGTGATAGTCACGCGCGCCTGTGCCGCGGCCGGTGAAGGTGAGAATCTCGCGCGGCGTCGCCGCCATCAGGCGCGAGGTCCGCAAGCCGGCGTCGCGTGCTTCGACGATCTGGCTGGCGGCCCAGATCAGCACGTCGGCGTCCCAGATGGTCGCCATGCCGTGCTCGGGCACCGCCTCGACGCGGATGGCGATCTCGTTCATGCGGAAATCGATCGGCGTCGTGCGATGGGTCTTGGCGAGGCTGAAGAACGGATAGGCCATGAGATCCTGCGCGTCCCTCGGCGCGAGGTCGCCGGGTAGAGCCCGGAAGAGTTCCAGTTGCTCGCGTTCGGAGCGGGTGCGATGGCGCACGGACATGACCGGCGGGGCTCAGCGTCGGGCTTGGCCGGCGGGGGCCGGCGTGATGGAAGAATGGCGCTTGGCGGGAAGCACTTGGCCGACGCCCGGATCAGAGGTCGACGCTCTGGCGCCGAGTTCGACCCAGGCCTGCAGGTCGTCGAGCCGGTAGACGACGCGGCCTCCGAGCTTGGAGTAGCGCGGGCCGGTGCCATAGATGCGGTGCTTCTCGAGCGTGCGCCCAGAGAGGCCAAGGAATCGGGCGGCTTCTGGCGTGCGTAGATAGCGTGGCGGGAGTTGGGAGAGTGCGGCGGACATGAGCGACCTCCGTGATGCCGAAGATGGCTGCCGGGTATCGGCGGCCGTTGGTGATCACGGTGGCGAAGCAAGCGCGCGTAGGGGGATGGTGAAGATCAGGGGCCCCGAATTCGCCACCCCGCGCGGTGACGCCGATTTGGGGTGCCGCCGGATCAATCCGGCCGGCGCGGACCAAGAAGGTTGCGGTAGCCGCCGCGCGTCATGGCCAGGCCGGTGCGCGCCAGGCGGATGACCGTGTCGCGGAGGGACGAGGTCTTCCACGGTTCGGAGGTGAGACGGCCCGAGCCGAAGAGCGCTTCGGCGATGGCGCGGTAGCTGGCGCCGGCGAGACGTACCTTCACGCCCGCGGGATCAAGGATCTGAGGGGCTGTGAGGCCCTCCGCTTCCATCCGCGCTGCTGGTATCGCGGCGACGATGACGACCCTCGCGATCGGGCTCGGGATGCCTGGCCCGCGCTAATCGCAGCGATCACGGCGCTCGATGGCGCGATGACCGGTGCGCACCGCACCTGGCTCGAACCCGCGTCGGCCTGCAAAGCGCCGGTCTCGACGCCCCGCCGCGCCATGGGCCTACTGCTTGGCAACGGCGTCCGGTTCGGCCGCGCGGTCGACGTCATGATCGCAGGAGAAGGGCTGGAAACGATCCTCTCGCTTCGGCAGGTCATGCCCTCGATGCCGGCGGCGGCCGCGCTCTCGGCCAACCACCTCGCCGCGCTCGAACTGCCCGCCGGTTTACGACGGCTCTACCTCGCGCGGGACGACGATCCCGCAGGACACCGTGCGGTGGAGACCCTGGCCGACCGAGCGCGTGCCGCCGGCGTCGAGGCGCTGACGCTCGTGCCCGCGCTGGACGACTTCAACGAGGACCTGCGCCAGCTCGGCGCCGAGGTGCTACGGAACGGGCTGTGCGCTCAGCTCGCGCCGGACGATAGGCCTCTCGTTCGATTAACATAGCTTCCGTCGCCCCGCTTCGTCGGGAAGCTAGCGCCTCCAACAACATGGAGGCAAAAATGTTCGATGACATCTTCTTCCCCCACACCGCCGCGAGGTATCGCGCAGCGCCGCTCCTAAAGCAGCGGGAACGATATCTCGTTCATCTCAAGGCGACCGGCGCGAGACGATCGACCTTACGCAAGTGCGCCAACGATCAGCTGAGCTTGGTGCGCCTTCTGGTCCTTAAAGATGGCGACCGGGTGAATCGGTCGCAGATCGAGGCCGCGGCTGCAACGTGGTCGCAGCCGAAAGGGCGTAGGTGCGACCAGACGGCATCGCCCAAGACAAGCAGCCACTTCGTCAACCACGGTCTCCGATGGCTGGCCTTTCTGGGCTGGCTCGATCAACCCCACGACCGTCGTCACCCTCATGACGCCGAGGTCTGCGCCTTCGAGCGGTGGTTGCGCGAGGAACGCGGTCTCTCCACGGCGACCATACAAGACTATTGCCGGGCCGCCGACCGCTTCTTCCTGTGGCTGGAGGGAAGAGGCACGCCGCTGGTTGACGTCGGCATGACCGACATCGACGATGCCGTAGCGGCTGAGCACAAGCGGGGCGCCTGGAGCCGCCGGACGAGACATGATTATGCGCAGCGTCTGAGGGCGTTCTTCCTGTTCGCCGAGATGCGCGGCTGGTGCCGAGCGGGCCTCGCCGCAGGTATCGTGCCGCCCCGGTTCATGGCCGACGAGACCGTGCCCAAGGGGCTGCCGCGCGAGGATGTCGTGCGCCTGCTGGCGTCGGTTGGGGGCGACCGCCCTGTCGACAAGCGCGATCGGGCGATCCTGATGCTGTTCATCGGGTACGGGCTCCGGACCGGAGAGGTCGGCGGGCTGCGGCTGGACGATCTGGACTGGGAGAACGCCATGCTTCGGGTCCGCTGCCCGAAACCGGGCCGGACCCATCTGTGGCCGCTGTCGCAGGGCGTGGGCCATGCCATCCTGCGCTACATAAGGGAGGCGCGGCCGTCCGGCTTCGGGCGCAGTCTCTTCTTCACGACGCTCGCACCCATCCGGCCGCTCGACCGAAAAGCCTTAGGCAAGATGGTCCGCGACCGCCTGGCGGGCATCGGCGTCGTCACCGGCCGACGCGGCGCCCACGCCCTTCGGCATGCCGCAGCCCAGCACCTCCTGGATCAGGGCACATCGATGAAGGTGATCGGGGACTTCCTCGGCCACCGCGATCCGTCCTCCACCACGATCTACGCCAAGGTCGACCTCGCCGCGCTTCGCGAGGTGGCCGCTCTCGACCTCGAGGGCCTGGCATGATCCTGCGCGAGGCGATCGAACGCTATGTGCTCAGGCGACGAGCTCATGGAGCGAAGTTCACGACCGGGGCGAACTTACTTCGCCGCTTCCTAGACCATGCCGATGGCGACGCTGCCTGCGACGCGGTCACCACGGGGCAGGTCCTGGCCTACCTGGCGGGCGACGGCCCGCCGACGCGTCACCGCGAGAATAGGTACTATGCGCTTGCCGGCTTCTGGCGTCACGCGATCAGCCGCGGCCATGCGGTCCGCTCGCCCATGCCGGACGATGCGCCGAGATCGCCCGTCCGGGCGCCGCCCTACATCTACTCGCGCGATGAGCTTGCGCGCCTCTTCGATCCCGCGACCGTGGAGGCGATCCGGCGGGGCGCGATCCAGCTGGATGCGGTGACGTTCCGCACCCTGCTTCTCCTCTTGTACGGAGCGGCGTTACGCTTCGGGGAGGCGACTCGCCTCACCGTGGCCGACGTCGATCTGGCGAACGCCGTCCTGACCATCCGGGCCACGAAGTTTTACAAGAGCCGGCTGGTCCCGGTCGGACCTCAGCTTGCCGCGGTGCTGGACAGCCACGTGTACCAGCGCCAGCAAGCCAGGCTTGTGGACGGCCAGAACGCGTTGCTCTTGGCGAATCAGGACGAGACGCAGCTCGCCAGCAGTACCGTGCAGGCCGCGTTCGACACGCTGCGGCGCGTCGCCGGGGTCCACCGCACGGCAGGCGGCAGGACAATCCCGCGGATGCATGACCTTCGGCACAGCTTCGCCGTCCATCGCCTGACGAGCTGGTATCGGCAGGGCGCCGACGTGCAACGGCTGCTGCCGGTGCTCTCCACCTATCTCGGTCACGCCGATCTGGAGGGCACGAAGGTCTATCTGTCGATGACGCCGGAGCTGCTGGAACAGGCGTCGCTACGGTTCGCCCGCTATGCGGCGGGAGGTCGGCATGGCTGACCTCGTAACCCTCGGCCCGTGGCTCCGCCGGTTCCTGTGCGAGCACATCGTTACCGAACGGAATCTCGCCCGGAACACCCGAAAGAGCTACCGCGACACCTTCAGCCTGTTGCTGCCCTTCATCAGCCGGAAGGTGCGCAAGCCCGTGGACCGGCTGGCCGTATCGGACCTCACGTCCGGACACGTGCTGCAGTTCCTCGCCCATCTGGAGACGAATCGAGGTTGCTCCGCCCGGACCCGCAATCAGCGGCTGGCGGCCATCCGGGCGTTCGCGCGCTTCGTCGGCAGCCGGGATCCGACCCATGTTGAATGGTGCGGTCACATCCGGGCCATCGCGTCAAAGAGGTCCATGCCGCTGCCGGTCGGATGGCTGACCAGGGCGGAGATGGAGGCGATGCTGGCGACGCCCGACCGCAAGACGCGGCGCGGCCGGAGCGAGTACGCGCTTCTGCTCTTCCTCTACAACACCGGCGCAAGAGTCTCCGAAGCGACCCAGCTGAGGGTGCGCGATCTGCAGATCGGGTCGCGGAACGGCGGCCACGATCTCGCCACCTTGCTCGGCAAAGGCGGCAGGACGCGCCAGTGCCCACTGTGGCCGGAAACCGAGCGCGTTCTGGCGGACGAGATCACCGGTCGCGCGGGCGAAGACGCCGTGTTCGTCAGCCGGCTCGGGACGCGGTTCACCCGCTTCGGGGTCTATCGCCTGATCGAGCGTTGTGCGGCCCAAGTCCCGGAACTGGCCAATCGGACGATAACTCCGCACGTGATCCGGCACACCACGGCCTGCCACCTGGTCCTCGCCGGCGTGGACATCAACACCATCCGCGCTTGGCTCGGACACGTCTCGATCAGCACGACCAACATCTACGCCGAGATCGACCTTACGCTGAAGGCCAACGCCGTCGCACTCTGCGAGGTGGGGCAGCCGCGGCCCGCGCGCTCATGGAAGGAGGACAAGGACCTCATGGCCTTCCTGAAGGCCTTGTGAGTCGGGGACGGGGTGCCGGCATCGGTCACCCTGTCCTGGCCATCCTCCGGCGCAAGAAGCGGACCGCATCCTGCGGGGCGAGCTGAGCGCGCACCGACGCGCGAACGGCGCCGAGGCCGAACGCGAGCAGGTCCTCGTTGAAGTCCCCAAGTTGCGGGGAAAGGACCAGCGCCTCGACGCCAGCGGCTTCGGCTGCCTCGGTGAGCCCCGCGACCGCCGTCTCGCCTGCGGCATCGGCATCGCGCGCGATGTAGAGCCGACGGAGCGCTGGCGGGAACTGGAGAGCAGCGAGATGGCTGGCTGAGAGCGCGGCCGCCATGGGCATGGCGGGCATCGCGCATCGCAGCGACAACATCGTCTCGATGCCCTCGCCGGCAACGAGGACGTCGCCGGCCGCGCCGAACCGAACGGCATGGCCGAGAAGAACGCCCATGGCTCGTCGCGGCGTGTCGATCGGCGCCTTGCCCAAGCCGTCCGGGGCAAGCCAGGTGCGATGCACGCCGGTGACGGCGCCGCAAAGATCGGTGACCGCCGCGATCATCGCCGGCCAGGTCTCGGTCGGCGCATGCTCGTCCGGGCGATAGTAGCACCGCAGATGAAACCGCAGCGCGCCCGCGTGATGAACGGTATCGACCGCGCGGGCGTGCAGGTACGCGTCGGCCAAGGTGCCGGCGAGCGGCTTGGCGATGGCCCAGAGCCGTCGCGCCGCTTCGGGCGAGCCCTGCGGCGCTGGCGGTCTTGGCGCAGCCGTCGGCTCGGCGCGGGGCAGCGCGAGGAAGCGTCGCGCCTCCTCGGCGACCTCGCGGAACTCGACGAGCCCGCAGCTCTCGCGGATCACGTCGAGCAGGTCGCCGTGCTCGGCCGAGGCGGCATCGGTCCAGCGCCCGGCGGCACCGGGGCCGGAGTCCGGCCCGCTCAGCCGCACGAACATCGACCGGCCGGGCGTGTTGCGGACATCGCCCACCGTCCAGTAGCGGCCCTGGCGTCGTCCCTTGGAGAGGTAATGGCGGCAGACCGCCTCGGCGTCCCGGGCGAGACGACGCGCCAGCTCGGAAGCGTCGCGGGGCATCACGCGACCCTCCCTGATGGGCTGAGGTTATGTTGCGCAGAAGCCGCCGACCCCTCGCAAAACGACCGCCCAGCACGGGGCCGCAACATAACCCGTCGCGCAACATAATCGGTCCATTTGCCGGCCGCACCCTTGCCGGATTCCGGTCCTTTCAGCCGGACGAACAGGGAGCGGCCGGGCGTATTCCTCACTTCGCCGACCAGCCAGTAGCGGCCCTCGCGGCGGCCGTTGGAGAGATAATGACGGCACACCGCCTCGGCGTCGCGCGCGAGACGGTGCGCCAGTTCGGCGGCATCGAGCGCCATCGCTACGCCGCCGCTCGCTCGGCGACGCGCGAGAGCGGATAGCGTTCCAGCACCTTCGCCAGGATCGCCGGGCCGGCGGCGTCGGTCGGGACGAACATCCTGAGCTTCCACGAGATGATTTCATGGAACAGGCCGTAGGCTCGCAGCCGGTCACGCATGGCGTCGGTGAAGCCGGTCAGTTCGATGCGGTTGGCGCCCATGACGCGAACGCGGCGAAGCTGAAGCCCTTCGGCAAGATCGAGGATGGTCCTGCCATCCATCAGCGCGGTGAAAGCGTCATCGGCCGACAGGTTCGACGGGCCGGTTTCAAGCGCACTGGCGACCCATGCCGACGAAACCTTGCGACCGACGATGCGTTCGCCGGTATCGGTCTGGAGCCGATAGACCCGCGTCGATTCGTTCGGCAGACGCTTCCAGATCGGCAGCAAGAGACCGGCGACGATATGGATCTCGCTGTCGGTGAATTCCGGCAC
>CAIMEK010000354.1 GCA_903839965.1 uncultured Acetobacteraceae bacterium
AGCGCGGCGAGCGACCTGTCCAGGCAGGCCGATCAGCTCTCCGGCGAGGTGAATGCCTTCGTGGCCAGCGTCCGGGCGGCGTAGCGCGGCGGGTCAGGCCGAGGGCTTGGGGTCATCGTCGAACCTGTCATGAAGATCAGCGGGTTGCGCTCAGTTTGGCCACCCGTGGATGGAGCACCTGGAGGGTGAAGCCGACGCCTATCGTCTTGCCCCCGATCCGGCGATGCGTGCTGTGGTGGATCGTGGGGGTCTCGATCGTCAAGCCGCCGCGATCAGCCGGATGGGCTGGTTCGAGACGGGGGGCTGGCAGCCGGATCATGGAACAAACTTCGCCGCGTCGTGGCGAAGCTCGAGGGACACCCCGGCGAGTTGTAGCCGCGCGTCGGCTGCAGTGTTGCCAACATGACCGGCCCGCCCGGTGCCGAGGATCGGCGTCGGACCGGGCCTGTCCGGTTGCCGGCTGGAGGCGTGCGTGCCCGACTATTTCGCTGACGTTGCCAAACGCCCGATTTGGTGGCTAGCGTACCTGCGGGACGGCCAAGGCGGCCGGTCAGCGGGGGAATCCCGCCTGCAAATAACGGATGCCGGTGCGGCGGCGCGGGAGCACACGCGATGGGACTACAGGACCGGCTGGACCAGATCTGCGCCACTCAGCCCTTCGCCACCAGCTTTCATGTGCGGGACCTGGCCACCGGCGCCGTGTATGCGCGCGATGCCGACGGCATCCGGCCGTCGGCCAGCACGCGCAAGATCTCCATCATGATGGCGGCGCTGCGCGCCGTTCATCAGGGCCGGCTCGACCTCGCCGAACCCGTCACCGTCACCGCCGAAATGTCGGAGGGGGTGGCTTCCGGCACCTTCCAGTACATGACGCCGGGCTTCGTCATCACGCTGCGCGACGCCATCGTGCAGATGATCATCATGAGCGACAATGTCTGCACCGGCATCGTCGCCGGCCGGCTGACGCTCGATGAGCTCAACGATTTCTGCGGCAAGGCCGGCATGACCGGCACCACCCATCGCTTCATCGTGCCGCCGCCGGACATGCCGCCCGATCACCGGCTCGACGAAGTGACCACCACCACGCCGGCCGATCAGGGGTGTCTGCTTGCGCAGATACTGGCCGGCTGCGGCGATGCCGAGGTGGCGGCAAGACTGGGCTGCACGCCGGAGCTGTGCCAACTCGGCCTGCAATTCCTGAGCTGGCAGAAATATCGCACCATGATCCCCTCGCAGCTTCCGGCCGGCACCAAGGTGGCGCACAAGACCGGTACCGGGCGGCGCGGCCGCATGGATGCCGGCATCGTCTACCGCGACACCACGCCCCGCTTCATCATCGCCGTCTATACCGACCAGGTGCCCACCACGATGCCTGATGGTCTGCCCGGCTATGCCGCCGCTTTCCTCGTGATCGGCGCGCTGGCCCGCGCCTGCTGGGAGGCATTTTCGCCATGAAAACCCTGCCCGTTGCCGCCGCCTTCGCCCTGCTTGCAACCCAGGCAGCTGCTGCCGACCTGGTGATCGGCCGTGCCAGCGAGCAGTTCTCGCTCGATCCGCAATTCGCCTTTTCCGGCAACAACATCGCCACCGCCACCGACATGTTCGATAGCCTGCTCGGCTCGGACGCGTCCAACCAGCCGGAGCCGGCGCTGGCCACCCACTGGGAGGCGATCGACCCGCTGACCTGGCGCATCCATCTGCGCCAGGGTGTCACCTTCCAGGACGGCTCGCCGCTCACCGCCGAGGATGTGGTGTTCTCGCTGCGCCGGGTCAAAGCGGTGGTGAACAGCCCCGCTCCCTATACCGCCGTTACCCGCAGCGTGGCCTCCGTTGACGCGATCGATCCGCTCACCATCGAGGTGAAGACCAACTCGCCGAGGCCGCTGGCGGTCGAGCAGATCGGCACCGTCAACATCCTTTCCGCCAAGGCCGCCACGGGACTGAGTTCCAGCGACCTCAATGCCGGCCGCGGCATGGTTGGCACCGGACCCTACCGGTTCGTGCGCGCCGTGCCGGCCGACCGGGTGGAAATGGTGGCCAGCCCACACTACTGGGGCGGCAAGCCGGCCTGGGACAAGGTGACCCTGCGCTTCATCCCAAGCGCCCCCGCCCGGATCGCCGCCCTGCTGTCGGGCGATGTCGATCTCATCGACCAGCTCGCTCCCGCCGACGCCAAGATGGTCGGCGGCAGCGACAAGGTCACGCTGTTCTCCATCGCCTCCACCCGCCTGGTCTATCTCGCCATGGACAGCGCGCGGGAGGTCAGCCCTTTCATCACCGATGCCAGCGGCGGCAAGCTCGACCGCAATCCGCTGCGCGATCCGCGCGTGCGCCTCGCCTTGTCCAAATCCATCGACCGCGACGCCATCGCATCGCGTCTGCTCGACGGCTCCGCCGAGCCCGCCGGCCAGCTGGTGCCGCAGGGCATGGGCGGCTACGACCCCACGCTGGGGCCGCAGAAGCTCGATCTCGCCGGTGCCCGGCAGTTGCTGACCGAGGCCGGCTATCCCAAAGGCTTCGGCCTCACCTTGCATTCCTCCAGCGACCGGCTGCCGCAGGACGCCGCCGTCGCGCAGGCGCTCGGCCAGATGCTGCGGCGCGCGGGCCTGACCATAAACGGCGTGGCGGCGCTGCCGTACAATGTGTATTCGTCCGCCGCCTCGCGGCAGGAATACAGCCTGTTTCTGTTCAGCATCGGCTCGCCCGCCTCCAACAGCGCCGACACGCTCACCTCGGTGCTCGCCACCTACGATACCGCCAAGGGGCTGGGCGCCTTCAACCGGGGCCGCTACAGCAATGCGCAGTATGATGCCGTCCTGAGCCAGGCACTCGGCGAATTCGACGAGGCCAGGCGCAACACGCTGCTCGCCCAGGCCACCCACATCGCCATCGCCGACACGGCGATCGTGCCGCTCTACTGGCAGGTGGTGCACTGGGGAGCCCGCAAGGGCATCGTCTATACCCCGCGCCGCGACGAAGGCAGCTCCGCGAGCTTTGCCAGGCCAGGCTAGCGAAACGGAAAGCGCCCGGACCCGCCGCCGCCGCGCCTGCAGGAGTCCGCGCCGCCACGCCATGTCGGCAGCGAAATGCGGGCGTGACCGGGGGCGGGTTCAGTTGCCGGCCGCGAACCGGTCCCGCCAGCTCGGTTGGGCCGCGGGGCAGGGCAGGGCGGAAGCTTCGTAGACGCCGCGCGCCACCGCTCGCGCCAGGGCAATCGTCGCGGCCTGGCCGATTTCGGTGAGCGCGTAGTCGTCCGCCAGCGGCCGCGCGCCGGTGGCGGCGGCGAACACCGTGTCGCCATCCATCGGCGCATGCGCGGGCAGGATGGCGCGCGCCAGCCCGTCATGCGCCATGATGGCCAGGCGCTTCGATTGCGACTTGGTCAGGGCGGCGTCGGTGGCGACCAGCGCGATGGTCGTGCTGGTGCCGGGGCCGCCCTTCAGGCGCGGCGCCAGCGCCTCCGCCGGCAACTGCGCCGGCCAGCCGCGGCCGCCGAATTCGCCGCCCTGCTCGAACGGCGCCGACCAGAACCACGGCCCGTCGCCGACCAGCGGCGATCCCACGGCGTTCACCGCCACGATGGCGCCGACCGTGTGGCCGGCCCGGGTAACACAGGAGGCCGAGCCCAGCCCGCCCTTCACCGTGGCCGTGGTGGCGCCGGTGCCGGCACCCACCGTGCCGAGGGCAAACGCGCCCGGCGCTGCCGCCACTGCCGCCGCGTAGCCGAGGTCGCGATAAGGCGAGAACCGCCCCCAGCCCTTGTTGGCGCCGTTCAGCAGGTCGAACAGGATGGCGCTGCTGACCAGCGGCACCAGCGCGCCACGCAGGTTCAACCCACGCCCGGCCTCGCGCAGCAGCGCCTGCACACCGCCGGCGGCGTCCAGCCCGAACACCGAGCCGCCCGCCAGCACCACGGCGTCGATGGCGGCGATGGTCATCTCCGGCTCCAGCATGCCGGTGTCGCGCCCGCCCGGCGCGCCACCCAGCACGGCCACCGAGGCCGTTGTCGCGCGGTCGAACAGCACGACAGTGACACCCGAGCCCAGCTCGAGGTCGGTGGCATGGCCAACCGCCAGGCCGGCGACGTCGGTGATGAGGTTAAGCATGGCGCCCGACTCCAGGTGAAGCAAGGCCAGGGGCGTCATCCTGGACCGGCTTTGCCGAACTGGCGAGCGCGCCGGGAACGCCGTTGAACGGTGCCGGTCGCCGCGACGGCGAAAATGCGGTGTTGTCGGCGTGTCGCCGGGGCAAGAACACCCGCCTCGACCGTACCGCCGCAGCCATGTTACACGTAATGAATCGCGATCTGTCGCCGCGGCGTCGCTTGCGCGTGGGCGAGGCCCGGAACGACCTGCTCGCGACGGAGAAATTGCGCCATGGCCATGAAGTGGCAAGGACTGGGAACGCTCCTGCTGGCACTGACGGCGGCTGTGTCGCCCACGCCCGCCGCGGCCCAGGAGAGGGCGCCGGAACGCAACGCCTACTTCGGCGAAACCCACATCCATACCAGTTGGTCGGTGGACGCTTGGCTGTTCGGCAACCGTATCGCCGGGCCGGACCAGGCGTACCGCTACGCCCAGGGCCAGTCCATCAAGCATCCGATGGGCTACGACATCCGCATCGAGACGCCGCTCGACTTCATGGGCGTGACCGACCACGCGGAATACGTGGGCGCCGCCAGGGAAGCCAACACGCCGGACTCCGCGTTCGGCAAGACGCCCGATGGCCAGGGACTGATCCTCGGCAATCCGGACAACTCGGCCGAGGTGGAGCGGGCTTTCCGCTTTTACGCAAAGATGCTGACCGAGCAGCCGACGCCCGCGGTCCGCGAGTTCTCCGCGACCGTCTGGAAGGATAACGTGCGGATCGCCGACGAGGTCAACCGTCCCGGCTCGTTCACCGCGTTCTGCGCCTATGAGTACACGACGCAGAACGACAGCCGCAACCTGCACCGCAACATCTTTTTCCGCGACTGCGCCCGGGTGCCGCAACAGCCGTTCAGCGCGGTCGATTCCTGGCACCCCGAGGATCTGTGGAAGTGGATGGACGCGCAGCGCGCGGCCGGCAACGAACTGCTCGCGATCTCGCACAACGCCAACCTCAGCGACGGTTGGATGTACCCCACCGACGTGGACAGCCTCGGTCGCCCGATCGACGCCGCCTGGGCGGAATCGCGCGATCGCAACGAGCGGCTGGTCGAGATCAAGCAGATGAAAGGGCAGTCGGAAACGCATCCCCTGCTTTCGCCCAGCGACGAATTCGCCAGCTATGAAGTGGCCAGCTACCTTCTCGACGCTCCGCCGGACACCGGCCGGGTCGACCGCATCGTCGGCAGCTACGCCCGGCAGGCGTTGAAGGACGGCATCGCCATGCGGGACACACGGGGCTACAACCCCTACAAGCTCGGCATGGCCGGCGGCTCGGATTCCCACAACTCCGCCAGCCCATATCGCCAGGACAACTACTTTGGCGGGCACGCGCAGCAGGACGGCAGCGTCGAAACCCGCATGGCCGGACACGTCTTTTCCGGTATCGATGTGCGGCTGTTCAATCCCGGCGGGCTGACCGGCGTGTGGGCCGAGGCGAACACCCGCGCCGCCATCTGGGACGCCATGTACCGCAAGGAGACCTTCGGCGTCAGTGGCCCGCACATCAAGGTGCGCTTGTTCGGCGGCTGGGACTACGCCGCGGACGCGGCGAACCGGCCCGACTGGGTCGGGATTGGCTACGCTCGCGGCGTGCCAATGGGCGGCGACCTGCCGCCGGCTAAATCGAAGGCGCCGACCTTCATGGTCTGGGCAGTGAAGGACCCGACCTCGGGCAACCTCGACCGCATCCAGATCGTCAAGGGCTGGACCCGCAACGGCCAGAGCTTCGAGAAGGTATTCGACGTCGCCTGGGCGGGCGAGCGCAAGCCGGACAAGTGGACCAGCCGGGTGCCGCCGATCCAGAGCACCGTGGACATCGACGCCGGCACCTACACCAACACGGTCGGTGCGGCGGAGCTGAAGGCCGTGTGGACCGACCCGACATTCGATTCTGCCTTGCACGCCTTCTATTACGCCCGCGTGCTGGAAATCCCCACCCCGCGCTGGACCACCATCCAGGCCCATCAGCTCGGCATCGCGCCGCCCGACGGAGTGCCGGCCACGGTGCAGGAGCGAGCCTGGTCCTCGCCGATCTGGTACACGCCCGCCAGCGAGGCGCGCAAGAATGCGCCGCCGGGCCTGACAGTGGCGGACCTGACGCAGAAGGGCGCGACCGCACTGGATGATGCGGCGTTGCGGGCGCTGCTCGTCGGCAAAGGCGTGTGGATGCGCAACACCGTGACGGGGGACAGTTTCAAGATCAGCTTCACCGACGAAGGCCAGGCCCTGATCATTGGTCTCGGCGAGAACGCTGCGCTGCCGAGCGGGTTCGGCGATGTGGCTCGCACCGGCCCGCAAGGGCTGACCGTGCCGTACCGGCTCGCCGATGGCCGGGTGATCACGACGATTGCGCAGGATTCCTTCGCAATGACGATCCACCGATTGGGCGATACGTACTATGCGGCACGCAGCAACGAGTTCGGCTACGCCAACTACACCCTGCTGTCCGGGGCACCGGCTTTCATGATTCCGCCGGGAAAGGGCGAGGCCAAGGGCGGTACCCCATGAGGGGGCCCACGCCAGGCGAGCGATGAACGCCGGGGCGCCCCGGCCCCGCTGGCGACGCTGGTTGCGCGAGCCGCTGCTGCACTTCCTGGCGCTGGGCGCCGCGCTGTTCGTGTTGAACGGTTTCCTTCCGCGCGGTGGTGGCGCGGCGGCATCGCATGAGATCGTGCTCACGCTGGATGACCTGTTGCAGATCGAGACGTATTTCGAATTGCAGTGGCATCGGACGCCCACGCCGGACGAACTCGCCCGCCTGGTGGAACAGAAGGTGCAGGAGGAGGTGCTGTACCGCGAAGGCCTCAGCATGGGCCTGGACAAGGACGACGTCATCGTCAAGCGGCGCATGGCGCAGAAGGTCGAATTCCTGGCCGAGGACGTGGCCACCGCCCACCCGCCGACACCCGCCGAACTGCGCGCCTGGTACGAGAACAATCGCGACCGATTCACGGTGCCCGGCCGGGTCAGCTTCCGGCACCTCTATTTCTCGCCGGACCGTCGTGGCGCCCGCGCCCGTGACGACGCGGCACGGACGGCGGCGAAACTTGCCGGCGCGGCCGAGGACTCTCCGCTCGCCGAGGGTGCCGCCGATCCGTTCATGTTCCAGGACTACTACCGCGACCGCACGACGAGCTATCTCGGCAAGGAACTTGGGCCGCCGTTCGCGCGCGCGGTCGCGGCGCTGGCGCCTGGCGCATGGCGGGGCCCGATCGAATCCGGCTTCGGCTGGCATCTCGTGTTCGTCGATACCGTGATCCCGGCCCGCGCCCCGGCCTTCGAGGAAGTCGAGCAGGACGTAAAGATGGCATGGCTCGGCGCGCAGAAGGCCGGGGCCTGGGACAAGGCGTACAAGGAAATGCGCGCCAGGTACACGGTGTCGCTGCCTGCGCCGCCGGGCGAGGGCGGCAAGTGATCCTGCGGCGCGGCGGTTGGCGATGGCTGCTGCTCGGCGTGCTGCTCGTTCCGCTGGCAGCTGCGCGGGCGGACGCGCCCCGGCCGGCCTATCTTGAACTGAACGAGACCGCGCCTGGGCAGTTCAGCGTGCTGTGGCGAACGCCGGTGCTGGCCGGCCTGCGGCTGCCGGTGGTGCTGGGCCTGCCGGACGACACCCGTGCCTTGCAGGCGCCGAGCATCGAGGTGCTGGCGGATTCGGTGGTCGAGCGTCGCGCCATTGATGCGGGAAAGCGGGGGCTCGCCGGCCAACGCATCGAATTCGTGGGGCTGCAACTCACGATTACCGATGTCGTGACAAACGTGGCGCTGCTGGACGGCCGGCGCCTGACCGCGATCGCACATCCGTCGCGCCCGTGGGTGGAGATCGCCGCGTCGCAGACCCGCTGGCAGACTGCGGGCACCTACGTCCTGGACGGCATCCGTCACATCCTGTTCGGCACCGATCACCTGCTGTTCGTGCTGGGACTGCTGCTAATCGTGCAGAATCGATGGATGCTGGTGAAGACAGTGTCCGCCTTCACGCTGGCGCACAGCGTCACGCTGTCGGTGGCGACGCTCGGCTACGCCAGCGTGCCAATGGCGCCGCTGAACGCCGCAATCGCGCTCAGCATCCTGTTTCTCGGACCGGAGATAATCCGCTGCTGGCGCGGGGAGACCAGTTTTACCATCCGCCATCCCTGGGCGGTGGCGTTCGTGTTCGGCCTGCTGCACGGCTTCGGTTTCGCGAGCGCCCTGGTCGATGCCGGCCTGCCGCGCCACGAGCTGCCGTTGGCGCTGGTTTCCTTCAATGTCGGCGTCGAGCTGGGACAGCTTGGCTTCGTGGCGCTCGTCGTTGGGCTGGAGCAGTCCTTTCACGTGCTGGAAATCCGCTGGCCGCGCGCGGTGGCGGCGTTGCCGGGCTACACCGTCGGTACGCTTGGCGCGTTCTGGACTGTGCAGCGGATCGGCTTGCTGATTGGGGGCCTGCAGTGAAGGCGTGGGGACTCGGCGCGGTCGTGCTGATGCTGGTCCAGGCGCCGGACGCGTTCGCGCATGTGGGCCAGGACGAAGCCGTCGGGCTGCTGTCCGGCTGCCTGCATCCGGTTTCGGGCCTGGACCATGTGTTGGCGATGCTCGCGGTTGGGCTGTGGGGGGTGCAGCTCGGTGCGCCCGCCGTCTGGGTGCTGCCGATCGCATTTCCGCTGGTGATGACGCTGGGGGCGATGCTGGGGTTCCTGGGCGTGCCGTCGCCAGCCACGGAGTACGGAATTCCCATCTCCGGCCTTCTGCTCGGCGCGGCGGTCGCGGTCGAGGCACGGCCCCCGCTGGCGGTGGCGGGCGTGCTCGTTGGGCTGTTCGCGATTTTCCACGGCTACGCGCACGGCACCGAACTCCCGCCCGGGGAGAATGCCCTGCTCTACAGCATGGGTTTCGTGATCGCGACCGGGTGTCTGCATGCGACGGGGATCGGCATCGGCACGGTCCATCGCTGGGAATGGGGCCGGCGGCTGCTACGCGTGGCCGGCTCCGCGATCGCGGCGGGCGGGGCCGGGTTGCTGTGGCGGGCGGTTGCATGAGCGGCGCGAACGGCGTTCGGCCGCGCCGGTGCGCACTGGCGGTGCTCGTCCTGCTGCTGGTGGCGCCGGCGGCGCAGGCGCACCTCACTGCCACCGGCATGGGGCCGGTCTATGACGGATTGCTGCACTTCCTGCTGAGCCCCGAGGATTTCGTGCCCGCGCTCGCGTTGGCGTTGCTGGCCGGGCTGTGCGGCGCGGCCTGCGGACGGCGTGCGTTGTTCACGCTGCCGGCGACGTGGTTCCTGGGCGGCCTCGCCGGATCGATGGTCGCCGCGGCCGATACCGCGCCGGTGTTGTCCGCGTTCTGGTTGGTGCTGCTGGGTGGAGCGGTCGCCGCCGACCCCCGGTTGCCGGTTTCCGCGCTCACCGTGCTGGCGGCGCTGCTGGGTGCGGTGCGGGGATTTTTTAACGGCGCGGGGATGGACCATTCGGCGGCCTCGTTGGTGGTGCTTCTGGGCATCGCCGCGGCGGTATTCGTGCTGGTCGGCCTTGCCGGCGCGTTCGTGGTGGCGCTTCGGCCGGCCTGGGCGCGCATCGCCGTGCGTGTCGGCGGAAGCTGGATCGCCGCCAGCGGTATTCTGCTGCTCGGTTGGTCGTTTCGATCCGGCCAATAGAGCAATGCCAGCTTGCGCGGCATCGCGGAGCGATCGCCGAGGCGGAGTTGCTCTGAGCCAAAGATGCTGACCGAGCAGCCGACGCCCGCGAGCCGCGAGGTCTGCGAACCGCGTCGTCAGCGGCTGCCAGCGGCCGAGTGCCCCGCCGCGCCGGCGAGGCACTCGGCCAGCGCGCGCGCCAGCGCGGCGACGTTGGGCGGCTGCACCAGGGTGGCGTGCGTGCCCGGCACCGCGATCACCCGCAGGCCGGCGGCGGCGAACCCCCGCCATGCCGCGCGCAGCGACGCCGCCCGGTCGGGCGCCTCGTCAGCGGCGGCGAACACGGTCAGCGGCACCGGCAGGGCAGGAGGGCGATAGCCGGCGGCGGCCGCTTCGTGGGCGAGTTGCATTGCGTACTGCCGCTCGGCGTCCGCCCGGCTGAAATCGTCCGGCACCAGGCCGCGGCGCACCGCTTCGGCGATCACCGCGCCGAGCCGGGCCGCATCGCCCATCTCCGCCCAGTCCGCGCCCAGCGGCAGGCCGAGGTCCGCCGCGAATACCTCCATCATGGCCCGTCGCGCATCGCCCGGGGGCCGCGGCGCCGCCATCGGCAGCGTATCGAACTCACCAAGGAACGATACCTCCGCCCCGGCATGGCAAAGCTGCCGCGCCATCTCGATCGCCACCAGGCCCCCGAATGACCAGCCGGCGAGCCGGTACGGACCGGCTGGCCGGTGCCGCCGCAATTCGGCGACATAGGCGCTGGCCATCGCGTCCAGCGCGTGATGTGGGCGTTCACCGGCCAACCGGCCCGGCGCCTCGAAGCCGAAAACCGGCTGCGCGCCGCCCAGCGCCTGCGCCAGCGGCCGGTAGCACAGCACCGATCCGCCGGCCGGATGCAGCAGATAAAGCGGCACCCCGGCGCCGGCCGGTGCGATCGGCACGATACGGGACAACGCGGGCCTCGCGCCGCTCGCCCGCATGCGGCGGCACAGCTCGGCGACCGTCGGCGCCTCGAACAGCAGGGCGACCGGCATCGGCCAGTCCAGCTCGCGGCGCACGCGCGCGGCGAGCCGGGCGGCCATCAGCGAATGGCCGCCGAGGTCGAAGAAGTCGTCTTCCACCCCGATCGGCGCGACCCCGAGCACCGCGCTCCACAGCTCCGCCATGGCCAGTTCCAGGCGGTCGCGCGGCGCCCGGCGGCCGGCGGCGCTGGACGGGCGCCGGCAATCCAAGGCTGCCAGCGCCTTGCGGTCCAGCTTGCCGGCACGGGTGCGTGGCAGCGCAGCCAGCCCGATGCAGCGGTCCGGCACCATGTGGCGCGGCAGCAGGTCGGCCAACCGCGCCCGCAGGCCGGCTTCCTGTGCCGCCGCCTCCGGCACCACGAACGCCACCAGCCCCTGCGTGCCGGCCGGGTCCGGCAAGGCGAGCACGGCGCAGCCGGCGACCCCCGGGCAACGCCTGAGGGCCGCCTCGACCTCGCCCGGCTCGATACGGAACCCGCGCAGCTTCACCTGGTCGTCCAGGCGGCCGAGGAAGGCGAGCCCGCCATCCGCCCGCCGGCGCACCAGGTCGCCGCTGGCGTACATGCGTGCCCCCGGCGCCCCGAACGGGTCAGGCAGGAACCGTTCGGCGGTCAGCGCCGCGCGGTTGACGTAGCCGAGCGCCAGCCCATCGCCGGCGATGTGCAGCTCCCCGGCGACACCCGGCGGCACCGGGCGCAGCGCCGCATCCAGCACATGGAAGCGCAAATTGCCGATCGGCCCCCCGAGCGGCACCGGCCCGTCGCCGCTTTCGACCCGCTGCGCCGAGGCCCAGACGGTCGCTTCGGTCGGGCCGTACAGGTTCCACAGCTCCAGTCCGCGGTCGAGCAGCTGCTCGGCCAGGGCGCGCGGCAGCGCCTCGCCGCCGCACAGCGCTTGCAATCCCGGACGACCGCGCCAGCCCGCCTCGACCAGCAGCCCCCAACTCGCCGGGGTGGCCTGCAGCACCGTCGCTCCCGCTTCCTCCAGCAGGGCGTGCAGCGCAGCCCCGTCCGCCGCCTGTGCGGCGCTCGCGATCACCAGCCGGGCGCCGACCAGCAAGGGCAGGAAGATCTCCAGCGCGGCGATGTCGAAGCACACGGTGGTCACCGCGACCAGCACGTCGTCGCCGGTCATTCCGGGCGCCTGCCGCATCGCCCAGAGCAGGTTGGTCAGCGCCCGGTGCTGCACCGCCACGCCCTTCGGCATCCCGGTGGAGCCGGAGGTGAAGATGACGTAGGCCTCGTCCGTTGGGGCAGGCCCCGGCAGCGGCGTTGCCGCCACGGCCTCGATCGCCGTGCGCTCGGTGTCGAGCAGCACCGCTGCCACGCCTTCCAGCCCGCCCGGTGGCCAGACGACGACGGACGACACCACGTCGGCCACGCCGGCATCCAGCAGGATGCGGCGCAGCAGCGTAGCGGGGTAGGCGGGGTCCAGCGGCACGTAAGCGGCGCCGGTCTTCAGCACGGCGAGCAGCGCCACCACCAGGTCCACGGACCGCTCCAGGCACACGCCGATCCGCACGCCCGGCCCTGCGCCGCGTTGCGCCAGGTACCCGGCCAATCGGTCCGACGCGGCATCCAGCTCGCCGAAGCGGATCCCGGCCGCGCCGCACTGCACGGCGAGGCGCTGTGGGGTGCGCGACGCCTGCGCGCGGATCAGCTCCGGCACGGTGCGCGCCGCCGGGTACGCCATGGCGGTCGCGTTCCACGCCGCGTCCTGGCGCCGCTGTGCCGCGCTGCGCAGGTCGAAGCTGCCGATCGGACGGTCCGGCTTCATCGCCAGCCCGCGCAGCAGCCGCGCGAACTGCTTCGCCAGCGCGTCGGCCGTCGCCGCGTCGAACAGGTCGCGGTTGAATTCCAACGCCCCTTCCATGCCGGCTGGCATGCCGTCCTGGCCACGCCGTTCCGCCAGCGAAAGAAACAGATCGAACCGCGTCCGCCCGGTCGCCACCGGCATCGCTTCGGCGGCCAGGTCGGGCAACTGCATCGGCGCCGGCGGCGCCGGGTCCAGCGCCAGCATCACCTGGAACAGCGGATGCCGTGCCCGCCCCGCCGCGCGCGAGGGGTTGAGCGCCTCCACCAGCCGCTCGAACGGCACGTCCTGGTGGGCGTACGCCGCCAGGTCCGCGCGGCGCGCCCGCTCCACCAACTCGGCGAAGCCCGGGTCCCCGGCGACGTCGAGCCGCAGCACCAGGGTGTTGACGAACATGCCGACCAGTTCGTCGAGCGCGGCGTCGCTGCGGCCCGAGACCGCGGCGCCGAGCGGAATGTCGGTGCCCGCGCCGAGCCGGCTGAGCAGCGCCGCCAGCCCGGCCTGCAGCACCATGAACAGGGTTGCCCCGCAGGCGCGGGCAGTCGCCAGCAGGCGGCGGTGCAGCCGGGCCTCCAGCACGACCGGCACGCTGCCGCCCAATCCGGAGGCGACCGCCGGCCGCGGCCGGTCGGCCGGCAGCTCAAGCTGGTTCGGCAGCTCCGCCAGCGCCTGCCGCCAGAACCCGAGCTGGCGCGCGAACGGGCTGTCCGGGTCGTCGCCCTCGCCGAGCCGGCGGCGTTGCCACAGGGCATAATCGGCATATTGCACCGGCAGCGGCGCCCAGTCGGGCGCATGGCCGTCGCGCCGTGCCGCGTAGGCGCGCGCCAGATCGTCCGCGAGCAGGCCCATCGAAGTCCCGTCCGCGGCGATGTGGTGCACCACCAGCAGCAGCACGTGCTCGCCGCCGGGCAGGGCGAACAGCTCCGCGCGCAGCGGCGGGTCGGCGGCCAGGTCGAACGGTGCCTGCGCGGCTTGCCGCAACGCCCCGTCCAGCCCGGCCTCGGTGGCCTCGGCCACCGGCAAGGCGATGCCGGCGCCGGGGCGGATCACCTGGTACGGCACCCCGTCCACTTCGGCGAACAGCGTCCGCAGAACTTCGTGCCGCATCGCCACGTCGTTAAGGCCGGCGGCCAGGGCGGCCCGGTCGAGGCGGCCGCGCAGCCGCACCGCGACCGGAATGTGGTAGGTCGGCGCCGGCCCCTCCAGCCGGTCCAGGAACCAGAGCCGCTGCTGCGCGAAGGAGAGCGGCAGGAGTTCGGGCCGCGGTTCGGGCCGCAAAGGTTCGGGTGCGGTGCCGCCGCCCTCCAGGCGCCGGGCCAGCGCCGCCACGGTCGGCGCCTCGAACACCGCGCGTAGCGGCAGGTCCACGCCCAGCACGGCACGGATCCGGTTGACCACCCGCATCGCCAGCAGCGAATGGCCGCCGAGTTCGAAGAAATTCTCGTCGACGCCGACCGCCGCACGCTGCAGCACCTCGGCGAACACCGTGCACAGGATTTCCTCCCGCGGCGTGGGCGCCGCGACGGAGGCTGGCAGGGGCGTCGCGGGGGCGGGCAGGGCGGCGCGGTCGAGCTTGCCGTTGCCGGTGAGCGGCAGCGCGGCCAGCGGCACGAACACACCGGGCAGCATCACCTCGGGCAGCTGCCGCGCCAGGTGCTGGCG
>CAIMEK010000355.1 GCA_903839965.1 uncultured Acetobacteraceae bacterium
CGTGGTGATCACCAAGGGGCTGGACGAGGGCGTGCGGGTTGTCGCCAACGGCATGTCCCGCCTGCAGAACGGGTCCCGTGTGGTCGCCAACCAGTCGAAGCCCGCGGGTTAACGCCAGCACCATGGACAAAGCCGGCACATGAGTATCTCCGCCCCCTTCATTCGCCGTCCCATCGGGACGTCGCTGCTGATGGCGGCCATTCTGCTGGTGGGCATCGCGGCCTATCCGCTGTTGCCGGTGGCGCCGCTGCCGCGTGTTGAATTTCCCACCATCAACGTGCAGGCGAAATTCCCCGGGGCGAGCCCGGAAACCATGGCCACCTCGGTGGCGCAGCCGCTGGAGCGGCAGTTCTCCCAGATAGCCGGGGTCTCGCAGATGACCTCGGTCTCGGTGCTGGGCCAGGCTTCGATCACCGTGCAGTTCGACCTCAACCGCAGCATCGATTCCGCGGCGCTCGACATCCAGTCGGCGCTCACCGCGGCGCAGGGCCAGTTGCCGAAGAACCTGCCTTCGCCGCCCAGCTTCTGGAAGGTGAACCCCTCGGATGCGCCGGTCCTGATCTATGCCGTGCAGTCCGATGAGCGGACCATGATCGAGACCGACGACTACGCCGACAACATCCTGGCTCAGCAGATCAGCCAGATCGCGGGCGTGTCACAGGTTTTCATCGGCGGCGAGCGGAAGCGCGCCGTGCGCGTGCAGATCGATCCCGCGCGCCTGGCGGCCATGGGCCTGACCTTGGAAGACGCCCGCCTGTCGCTGCAGAATTCCACCGTCAACTCACCGAAAGGCACGATCAACGGCGAGCGCCGCACCTTTACCATCTACGCCAACGACCAGCTTACCAAGGCCGCCGACTACAACAACCTGATCATCGCCTATCGCGCCGGTGCGCCGGTGCGCGTGCGCGACATCGGCCGCGCCGTGGACGATGCCGAGAACATGCTGGTGTCCGGGTTCCAGAACAACAAGCCCGGCGTGCAGCTGATCATCTTCAAGCAGACCGATGCCAACATCATCGATACGGTCGATCGCATCAAGGCCGCGATCCCGCGGCTGGTCGCCGCCATTCCGCCCTCGGTCAAGGTCACGAAGGTGATGGACCGCACGGAGACGATCCGAGCCTCCGTGAGCGAAGTTCAGTTCACGTTGATGTTGTCGATAGGCCTTGTTGTAACGGTAATATTTCTGTTCCTGCGCAATGTGTGGGCCACCATCATCCCCAGTGTCACGGTGCCGATTGCGCTGGTCGGCACGTTTGCCGTCATGTACTTGATGGATTACAGCCTGGATAACCTGTCGCTCATGGCATTGACCATCGCGGTAGGCTTCGTGATCGACGATGCCATTGTGATGCTGGAGAACATCTTCCGTCATATCGAAGATGGCATGAAGCCGATGGACGCCGCCATGAAGGGAGCGGGCGAAATCGGCTTCACCATCGTGTCCATAAGCGCCTCGCTGATCGCGGTCTTTATCCCCCTCCTGCTGATGGGCGGCATCGTCGGTCGATTGTTCCGCGAATTCGCCATGACCGTCAGCATTGCCGTGGTGGTCTCTGCCATCGTGTCGCTGACGCTGACGCCGATGATGTGTTCGCGCTTTCTGCACCACGATCATGGCAATCATGGCCTGGTGTATCGAATCGTCGAGCGTGGGTTCGAACACCTGATCGGAGGGTATCGGCGCACGCTCGATATCGCGCTCAAGCATCACTTCATCACGCTGATGGTCTTCCTGATCACGGCTGCGCTCACGGTTCACCTCTACATCATCATCCCCAAGGGATTCTTTCCCGAGCAGGACAACGGCATCCTGATGGGCACGGCCCAGGCTGCCCAGGACGTCTCGTTCCGGGAAATGGTGCGACTGAACCTGAAGCTTGGCCAGGTGCTGCTGGATGACCCTGACGTCGCGGCCTACTCCAACATGATCGGTTCGGGCGTTGGGGGCCAGACCGGGAACAATGCCCGCTACTTCATCGCGCTGAAGCCGTCCGGGCAGCGCCACCTGAGCGCCCAGCAAATCATCGCCCGGCTCCGCCCGAAGCTCGCAACTGTCGAAGGAGCGCAGATGACCCTGCAGGCCGGCCAGGATGTGCGCGTCGGCGGCCGGCAGTCTAAGGCGCAGTACCAGTACACGTTGCAGGATGCCGACGTCAGCGAGCTGTACTCGTGGTCGCCGAAGATCTTCGAGAAACTCAGCAAGCTGCCGCAGTTGCGCGACGTGTCGACCGATCAGCAGGACGGCGGCACCACTGCCGTCCTCACGATCGATCGCGACGCGGCGGCGCGCTTCGGCATCCAGCCGCAGGTGATCGACGACACGTTGTACGATGCCCTCGGCCAGCGCCAGGTGACGCAGTATTTTACCCAGGTGAACACCTACAAGCTCATCATGGAAGTGCTGCCGGAGCTTCAGCAGGACCTGTCGGTGCTCGATAAGCTGTTCATCAGGTCGTCCACCGGTCAGGCCGTGCCGCTGTCCACGTTTGTCCGCCTCGATGCGACCAAAACGGCGCCGCTATCGATCAGTCACCAGAGCCAATTCCCCGCGGTGACCATATCGTTCAACCTCGCCCAAGGGGTGGCGCTGGGCCAAGCCGTTGACGCCATCGGCGTGGCGATGCGCGAGCTGCAAACGCCGATCACCCTGAACGGCACCTTCCAGGGAACGGCTCAGGCATTCCAGTCCTCGCTGGCCAGCCAACCCTACCTGATCGGGGCGGCCCTGATCGCCGTCTACATCATTCTGGGGATCCTTTACGAAAGCTACATCCTGCCGCTGACCATCCTTTCCACCCTGCCGTCCGCGGGCGTGGGAGCACTGCTGATCCTGATGGCGGCGGGGTACGAATTGTCGGTCATTGCCCTGATCGGAATCATCCTGCTCATTGGCATCGTCAAGAAGAACGGGATCATGATGGTGGATTTCGCCATCAACGCCGAACGGCGCGATGGCGAAACCCCGTTCAATGCCATCCGCCAGGCTTGCCTCCTGCGCTTCCGACCGATTCTGATGACCACCATGGCCGCGTTGCTCTCCGGACTGCCGCTGATGATCGGCACCGGCGCGGGTTCGGAGTTGCGTCGGCCGCTTGGCTTTGCCATGGTCGGCGGGCTGGCGCTGAGCCAGATTCTGACCCTCTACACCACGCCCGTCATCTATCTGTATCTGGAGCGCCTGCAGCGTCGCCTGTCGCCGCGGCGCAGCAGCCGGATGCCCTCGCTCGCCGAGAAGATGGGCGTGGCGGCTGACTGAACCGTCGAGCGGTGCCGAGCCGGCACAAATTCAACCTGCTTAGAGGCTGACCCGGAACGAATTGGGAATGACTTCGCGAGTTATTTCAGCACATTCGCCCTGAAGGGGGTAAGCGGGACATAATCCTGGGGTAGGGACGATTTTGGGGCTTCCCGCGACGCGGGCGAGGACGATTCGCTTGGGACATGTCACTGCCCGCCGATCTATTTGCTTGTCCCACGCCGAGATGGAAGCTCTGGTGGTGCAGTTGCTGGGCGAGGTGACGGAGCTGAAGCAGCTCGTTGCTGCGCAACGTGACAAGATCGCCGCCTCCAAGGCCTGAAGGGTCGGCCGGTGATCAAGCCGAGCGGCATGGAAGACGCCACTGGGCCGAAGCCGCACACGCCTCCCCCGGCGCCGGCCGCCAAGGCGGTGCCCACGACGGTCTGCCTGTCGTGCCACGGCAGCAATGACGATCTCGCCGACCTGACGGACGACAAGGGGTCGAGCAATCCGCATGCGTCGCACAACGGCCCGCTCGACTGCGACAAGTGCCACAACGTGCACAAGCCTTCGGTGAACTTCTGCCAGGAATGCCACGCGTTGAATATGGACGTGCCGCAAGCGCCCGGCGTCAGGCGACCGTTCCGTGCAGTCGTGTGGCGCCGTCGGCGGACATCCATGCCAGCCGCCCCGCCGCAATGGTCGCAACCGGCTCGGGGCGGTCGGATGCGTCCGCCACCAGCACGACATCGGCACGCTGGCCCGGTTGTAGCCGGCCACGGTCCGCCAGCCCGGCGGCGTCCGCGGCGTTGGCGGACACCAGCGCCCAGGCAGAAGCCAGGTCGAAGGCGCCGCGCCGGGCCAGCACGAACGGCGCCTGCAACAGGCAGGGATAGAAGTAGTCGCTGGCCAGCACGCGACAAACGCCGGCTTCGGCCATTTCGGCCGCGGATGGCCAGCCCAGATGCGACCCCCCGCGCAGCACGTTGGGGCTGCCCATGACGACGCAATCGCCGGCCGCCGCCGCCGCCTCGGCCACCGCCACCTGCACTGGAAACTCGCAGATCCGCGCGCCGCGGCCGCGGAAGGCCTCGCGCGTCGCGATGCTGCCGTCATCGTGGCTGGCCATCGGCAGGCCGGCGGCACGGGCGCCGGCGGCGATGCGCTCCAGCGCGGCCGGCACTTCGTCGGCCCGGGCCCCGACGCCCTCCGCCAGCACGCGGAACTCCTCCAGCTTCATGCCGGACCGGTTACTGAACCTCGCCCCCGCCACCGGGTCGCGCACCTGGCGCAGGATCGCCGGCGTGTGGTCGTTGAACCCCAGGAGATGCACGCGCCCGGCGGCAATGTCGGCCAGGGCGGTGTCCAGGGCGTCGAGGTTGTAGGCCTCCCAGCGCAGGTGGATGCGCATGTCGCAGACCCAGGCGCGGGCATGCAGCGCGTCCACCAGCGCCCGCCAGGCGCCGATGCCGCGCAGCCCCGGCTCCCACGACAGCGTCACGCCGTGAAACGCCGTGGTGATGCCGTTGGCGAGCAACTGCCGTTCGGTTTCGTCGAGCGCCAGGGCGGGGGCGAACGCCACGCCCGGGCGCGGCTGCAACTGGCGCTCGAAGGCGTCGCCATGCAGGTCGATGATGCCGGGCAACACCTTGAGGCCGCGCGCGTCGAACACCGCCGCATTGGCCGCCCCGGCGTCGGCGATGCACCCGTCGGCGATGCAGAGATCGCCGGTCGTGACCCCGCCGTCGGAACCCAGCACGTCCCCGCCGACAATCCGCAATGGCCGCATCCGCATTCCTTCAGGACTCGAAGACGATCTGCACGCGGGGCGTGGGATAGCGGGTGATGCCGAATTCCACCACCGCCCCGGCGGCGTCGACGTTGACACTTTCGGTAACCAGGAGCGGCCGGTTGCGCGGCATGTGCAGCCATTTGGCCTCCTCGCCCTGCGGCATGCGGGCGGTCACCCGGGTCTGCTGGCGGCGATAGTCGGCAACGCCCACGCGCGCCAGCGCGGCGGTCACGGTCGGGCACTCGCGCAGCGCCGCCAGCAGGCCGGGAAAGCGGGCGGCGGAGAAATGGTGGCTGCCGAGGCTGACCGGCCGTTCATCCGCGAGACCGAGGCGCTCCAGCAGCACCATCAGCGTCCCTGGCGGCACGCCGAGCCCGGCGGCGATGGCCGCGTCGGCCGGCAGTTCGCGCAAGCCGAGCACGCGCCCGCCCGGCTCCTTGTTGTGGGCGCGGATCACCTCGGAGAAACGGGTGCGGGCGCTGACCGCGTAGTCCAGCACATCCTCGGCGATGAAGCTGCCTCGCCCCTGCTCCACATGGATCAAGCCGGCGCGCGACAACTCCTCCAGGGCGCGGCGGACGGTGTGGCGGTTGACGCCGAAGCTGGCGGAGAGCTGGGCCTCGGTGGGCAGGCGGGCGCCCCCGGTCAACGTGCCGGCGCCGATCCCGCCTTCGATGGAGCGGGCGATCTGGCGCCACAGCGCGATACCCCCGGACCGTTCGAGCGCGGCCGCTTCCGGGCGGTCGGCCGGGGCTGGGGACCGCTCTGTCATGTGGAGTTCACGCATGATCGGGCTCGGATCGCGCCAGTGGTGCTTGACGCCTAGCAGACCATCCGTTAGCCGTCCAGATGTCTAGACAACTACCAGGGTCTTGCCCACGTGCCGAACACCTCGTCGCCGAAGCCGGCCCCGCCGGTGGCCGCTGCCCGCCAGGCCTGGATGAGCGTGCTGGCCCGCTCGCGCGCCGAGGATATCGCGGCGCTGTTGGCCGGCCTGCCCGCGCTGCCCGGGCATGTCCGCCTGCGCGGGCCGGAGGCGGGGCTGGTCATGCTGCGCGGGCGCGCCGGCGGCGATGGCGCAGCATTCAACCTCGGGGAGATGACGGTGACGCGGTGCACGGTGCGCGTGGCGGACGGCCATGTCGGCCATGCCTACGTCGCCGGGCGCGACGGACGGCAGGCCGAACTGGCCGCCCTGCTGGACGCGCTGCTGCAGGACCCGGCGCGCCACGCGGCGCTGCAGGACGGGGTGGTCGCGCCGCTGGCGGCGTGCCAACGGGCCGCCCGCGAAGCCGCCGCCCGTCGCGCCGCC